>CAITEM010000492.1 GCA_903891395.1 uncultured Hyphomicrobiales bacterium
AATTCCGCGCCAGCCAGCCGACCGGCAGCGTGCCGAGCCACATGCCCAGCACCATGCAGGTGATCGGTAATGTCGCGAGGCCTTTGTCCGGCGCCAAAACGGCGCCGATAATGCTCGAGGTCGCAACGATGACGGTGTTGTTGCCGCCGGCCAAAGCCTGCGCCACCGCCAGTACGATGGCGTTGCGCTTGGCGAGCCGGTCGTCGAAGACGTGATGCAACGGTTCGGCGACAGCCGACATGGCGCGATTCCCGGTAAAGACATTCTCTCTGTAGCTGTCAGCGGAGAATGAAGCTACTGGGGAGGGTGCAGGGCTGTTACCTGTCCCGGACGCCTCTCTTCCCGCTCATTCCCGCGCAAACGGGAACCAGAGCGGCACACACCAAAACTATAGCCCTGGGTCCCCGCTTTCGCGGGGATCAATGGATGCTCCGACTTCAGAACTCCACCCGGCCCGGATGCCGGATGGTGGCGTTGCGCGCTTCCTGCGGCGACAGCGCGCCGATCTGGCCAAGCGAGGCCCGCAACTCCTCGATATAGAGCGCGATCAACTGATCCGGACCGGCGTCGCCGAGCGCGGCGGTCGCCCACAGAAACGACTTGCCGGCGAAACAGGCGTCGGCGCCGAGCGCCAAGGCCCGCATGACGTCCTGACCGGAGCGGATGCCGCTGTCGAGCAGGATGGTCGCCTTCTTGCCGACCGCGGCGGCAATCCCCGGCAGCACGTCGATCGACGGCATCAGCGCCTCGATCTGGCGGCCGCCATGGTTCGACACCCAGATGCCTTCGATGCCGAGCGACACCGCCTTCTCGGCATCCGCCGGATGCAGAATGCCCTTCACCGTCATCGGACCTTTCCAGGCGTCGCGATAGCGCGCGACTTCATCCCAGGAGAAGGCGCCGCCCATGCGCTGACGCGCGTAGCGGATGACCTCGTTGGTGTTGGTGCTGTTGGCGTAATGCGAAATCGTCGCGAAGCGCGGATAGCCCTTGGTCAGCAGCGCCCAGAGCCAGCGCGGCCGGATCAGCATTTCGTAGATCATGCGTGGGGTCGGATGGAATTCGCCGGCCAATCCCGCATAAGTTTCGCGCGAGCGCGTGGTGCGCACCGGCACGTCGAGCGTCAGCGTCAGCACCTTGACGTTGACCGCCTGCGCGCGGCGCACGAGATCGAAACCGATTTTGTGGTCCTCCTGCCAGAAGCGATAAAGCTGAAGCCAGAACACATCGGGCGCAGCGGCGGCGGCGTCCTCGATGGTGGCGCCCCCAGCAACGCTGAGCGTGTACGGCACGCGGGCGCGCTGCGCCGCGCGCGCCATCAACAGATCGGCGCCGGGCCAGACCAGCGACGGTCCGCCCATCGGCGCGATGCCGATCGGTGCTGCGTATTTCGTGCCGAACAGTTCGACGTCGACCGGCGGCAGCGACGGCATGATGCCGTAGCGCGGCACGATCTTGACCTTGTCGAAGGCCGACCAGTTATCGGCGATGCCGCCGTCATTGCCGGCGCCGGTGTCGCAATATTCATAGGCAAAGCGCGGCACGTTGCGCGGCGCCTGTTTGCGCATCCAGGCGGTGGTCGGGAAACGCCGGTGGTTTTTCTGGTTCTCGAGCTTGCTCATCGTCGCAGCCGAGAGGGTGGCCGGCTTGGCCGTCATGTCATGCATGGTGATTCCTTCGCGTTTCCCTGCGTGTTTTTATGAGTATAGCGCGCCAACCTGTCTACGTCATTCCGGGCGCGAGTGAAACGAGCGAACCCGGAATCCAGAGCCGATATCACCGGCTGCGGCTGGTTTCCGGGTTCGCGCTAAACGCGCCCCCCGAAATGACGAAGTCAGAAATGGCTGAACGAGCCGCGCACGAAGGTCAGCACCTGGCCTTGCGCACCGCGAAAGCGGACGCCCTCGCCCGCCGAGATTGTGCCGATTTCGGTGACCGGAACATGCGCCGTCTGCGCCGCGGCACGGAAGCTTGCGGCCTTGTCCGGCGGCACAGTGCAAAGGATTTCATAGTCGTCGCCGCCGGTCAGCGCGGTTTCTCGCAAGGCGGCATCGTGCGCGATGGCGGCAAGGGCCGCATCGGATTGCGGCACCTGCACGGCATTGATGTCGGCGGCGACCTGCGACACACGGCACAGTTTAATGAGGTCGCCGACCAGCCCGTCGGACACGTCTATCGACGCCGATGCGTGCGTGCGCACGGCCTCGGCCAATACATTGCGCGGCTGCGGCAATAGATAACGCGTGAGCAGATGCTGGCGTTGCGCGGTATCGAGTTTCCATTCCGGATTATCCCGGCGCAGCAGCAAGCCGAGCGCGGCATCGCCGATCGAGCCGGACACGAAAACGAGATCGCCCGGCCTGGCGCCGGCGCGGCGCACCATGGTGCCCTCCGGTACGGAGCCGAACATCGCGACCGAAATCATCGCCGGTCCGGGCGTCAAGGTCGTGTCGCCGCCGAACAGCGGACAGGCAAACTTCTCGGCGTCGTCGCGCAGGCCTTTGGCAAAGTCAGAGAGCCAGCCGTCGCCCAGGTCTTTGGGCAAAGCCAGCGACAGCAGGAATCCGAGCGGCTTGGCGCCCTTGGCGGCCAGATCCGACAGGTTCACGCGCAGCGCCTTGCCGGCGATGGTGCGCGGCGCGTCGTCGGGAAAGAAATGCACGCCACCGACGATGGCGTCGGTCTGGAGCACGAGATCGCAACCGGCCGGCGGCTTGATGAAGGCGGCGTCATCCGACAGGCCGAGCGCGCCAGGATGCGTCGCGATCGGCTGGAAGTGCCGCGCGATCAGACGGTCTTCAGCCGAGGTCGGATCTTCGGCCATGAGGTGTCACCCGGCGAATTCGGCCGCGCGCATGGTGCGCGCCAACTGGTCGAGCACGGCGTTGACCATGCCGGTCTCGTCCCGCTCGACGAAAGCGGCGGCGACGTCGGCGTATTCGGAGACGACAACACGGGCCGGCACGTCGCGGCGATGATCGAGTTCGTACGCGCCGGCGCGCAAGGCGGCTCGCAGCACCGCCTCGATGCGCTTCAGCGGCCAGCTTTTCGCCAACGCGTCGTCGATCAGGGGATCGAGCCGCAACTGCTCGCGCACTACGCCCGACACCACGTCGCGGAAAAACGCGGCCTCGGCGGGCAGATATTGCTCGCCTTCGACCTCGCGGCCGATCCAGTGGCTTTCGAATTCGGCGAGGATCTCATTGAGGCCGGTGCCGGCGAGATCCATTTGATAGAGCGCCTGCACCGCGGCCAGCCGTGCCGCGCCGCGCTTATTCGCTTTGCGCGCCTCTTTGTCGCCAGTGGGCGCGCCCGCGGCCATCAGCTCGCCAGGTTCTGTTTAAGCGCGATCATCGCCAGCGCGGCGCGCGCGGCGCCCGCACCCTTGTTGCGGTCGTCGTCGCCGGAGCGGGCCGCGGCCTGCGCCGGCGTGTCGACGGTAAGAATGCCGTTGCCGATGGCGAGTTGCTGACTGAGCGTCAGGTCCATAAGGCCGCGCGCCGACTCGTTCGACACGATCTCGAAATGATAGGTCTCGCCCTGGATGACGCATCCGAGCGCGACGACGCCGTCATAGGGCTGCTTCTTGCGCGCAGCGGTCGCCATGGCGATGGCGCCGGGAATCTCCAGCGCGCCGGGCACCGAGAAACGCTCGACGGTGGCGCCCGCTTCGTCCAAAACCTTCATCGCGCCGCGCAGCAGCGCGTCGGCGATGTGGTCGTAGAAACGCGCTTCGACAATGAGGATGCGCAGTGGCGCGCGCTTTTTAACGGCGCTTGCTTTCACTGTGCCGGTCTTTTTAGCCATAAGTTCAAATTCCTTGTTGAGCCGCGTGGTAGCAAGCACGGGCGACCGTAACAAGTGCGGTTTAGCCACATCTGCGCGGGAATGAGCAGGTAATTGTTACGGATTCTCGCCGGTCTCGATCAGCCGCGCGGCATAGCGCGCCATGGTGTCGATTTCGAGGTTAACGTCGTCGCCTTCAGCGAGCGTGCCGAAAGTCGTCACCGACAGCGTGTGCGGTATGATCAGCACCGAGAACGTGTCGCCGTCGACGGTATTGACCGTCAGCGACACGCCGTCGAGCGCGACCGAGCCCTTCTGCGCGATGAAGCGGGCGAGGTTGTGCGGCGCGCGCAACGTGAAGCGCGCCATATCGGTCATGTCCTCGCGCGCGATCACTTTGGCGATGCCATCGACGTGGCCGGCAACCAGATGACCGCCGAGTTCGTCGCCGACCTTCAGCGAACGCTCGAGATTAACGCGCGCGCCGTGCCGCCAGCGGCCGACCGTGGTGACGCGCAAGGTCTCGTCCGCGGCATCGACCGCGAACCAGGTGCGGCCGTCCTCCTCGCCGGTATCGACGACCGTCAGGCAGACGCCGGAGCAGGCGATCGACGCGCCCTGCGCGATGCCGGCGCGGTCGTAGCCGGAGAAGATGGTAACGCGGTGCAGGTTATTGGCGCGCGGCTTGACCGAGCGGATTTCGCCGACATCGCTGACGAGGCCTGTGAACATGTCAGCCCCTCTCGAACACTTCGAGCGTGTCGGCACCGAGTGTCTCGACGCCGCACGAAGTCATGCCCGCGGTCAACTTCGATAGCGGCATGCCGTCGAGCGCTCCGACGCCGTCGGCGCCGATGGTCTTGTCGGCACGCAACAGCGCCGCCTCATCGACCAGCCCGGCCTCGACAAACGATTTTGCGACCTTGGCGCCGCCTTCCACCATCAGCCTTGTGATGCCCTGCTCGGCCAATATCTTCAGCACGGCGTTGAGATCGAGTTCACCGTTGTGGTCGTCGACGCGGAACACCTTGCAGCCGCGCTGCTGCAGAATATCGACGGCGATGTCGGAGGCCTTGTGGGAGGCGAACACCCAGGTCGGCGTATCGCTCACGGTCGAGGCCACCGAGAGCGACAAAGGCAGCCGCAGCCGCGCGTCGAGCACAACACGCACCGGCGAGCGCTCCATCATGCTCGGCAGGCGGCAGGTCAGGTGCGGGTTGTCCGACAACACGGTGCCGATGCCGACCAGGATCGCATCGTGCTGCGCCCGCATCAGGAAGACGCGGTCGCGCGCCTCGTCGCCGGTCAGCGCCACGGGCTTGCGGCCGGCAAGCCCGATCCTGTCGTCTTTCGACAGCGCGAGCTTGAGGGTCACGAAGGGCCGCGCCTTCTGAATACGCGTGATGTGGCCGGCATGGGCGCGGCGGGCCTCGTCGGCGCCGAGGCCGATCTGCACCGCGATGCCTTTGGCGCGCAGCTTCTCGTGGCCCTGCCCGGCGACTTCCGGATTGGGATCCTCGATAGCCGACACCACGCGCTTGATGCCGGCCTTGATGATGGCGTCGGCGCACGGTGGTGTCTTGCCGGTGTGAGAGCAAGGCTCCAGCGTCGCGTAGAGTGTGGCGCCATGGGCGGCGCGCTTGGCTTGCTTCAAGGCCTCAACTTCGGCATGCGGACGGCCACCTGCTTGCGTCCAGCCGCGGCCGACGATGACGCCGTCTTTCACGATCACCGCTCCAACCGCCGGATTGGGCCAGGCATTACCAAGCCCACGGCGGCCGAGCGCCAGCGCCAGCGCCATATAGCGGGCGTCGTCGTTTGTTGGTGCGGCGGGCTGCTCGCTCATTTGCGCGGCGGGATGGCGGTCGGCGCATCCTCATCACCCGACAACTCGTCGAGCGCGGCGCGGAAGTCCTTCACCTCGCCGAAATTGCGGTAGACCGAGGCAAAGCGCACGTAGGCGACGTCATCGATCTCGCGCAGATGCGCCATCACGGTTTCACCGATCGCCTCCGACGATACTTCGTTCTCGCCGCCGCTTTCCAGTTCGCGCACGATCTTGGACACCATCTGCTCGATGCGTTCCGGTTCAACGGCGCGTTTGCGCAACGCGATCTGCACCGAGCGCATGAGTTTGTCGCGGTCAAACGGCACGCGGCGGCCATTGCGCTTGATCACCGTGAGTTCACGTAACTGCACGCGCTCGAAGGTGGTGAAGCGAAAATTGCAGGTCAGACACACGCGCCGGCGGCGGATCACGGCCGAATCCTCGGTCGGGCGTGAATCTTTCACCTGCGTATCGAGGCTTCCGCAACTCGGACAACGCATGGGCGCCCCCTCAACTCTCTATTCGTCGTTAGTGCGGATAAATCGGAAACCGTGCCAGCAACGTCTTCACCTTGTCGCGCACGGCGTGTTCGATCAGCGTGTCTTCCTCGACGCCCTTCTGCGACAGGACATCGAGCACCTCGACGATCATCTCGCCGACCTCACGAAATTCCGCGGCGCCGAAACCGCGCGTGGTGCAGGCCGGCGAACCAAGCCGGATGCCCGACGTAATCGTTGGCTTTTCCGGATCGAACGGGATGCCGTTCTTG
>CAITEM010000493.1 GCA_903891395.1 uncultured Hyphomicrobiales bacterium
ATCCTGGCGCGGATCGGAGCGCGTGAAGGCGCCGAGCTGCGATGGCGCCATGGTCATCGGCCCACGGCGGCGCAGCAGATAATCCAGTGCGATGCCGGCCTTGCCGATGAGTGAGGCGTTCATCGCGTTGAGCGTCTTGACGCCGGACACCTTGAAGATCGTGCGCAGTTGCAGATGGTCCTGCAAATTCTGACCGACGCCGGGCTTGTCGAGCACTGCTGCGATACCGTGTTGTGCCAAGTGCGCCGCAGGTCCGACACCGGACAGCATCAGCAGTTGCGGCGAACCGATCGCGCCGGCCGACAGGATCACCTCGCCGCGGCATTGAGCGCTGCGCAGTTCACCATTCTGCCGCCAGCGCACGCCCGTCGCGCGTTTACCCGTGAACGCGACGCTTTCGGCGAGGCAGGTGGATTCGAGCTGAAGATTTTTCCGGTGCAGCACCGGCTTGAGAAATCCGCGCGCCGCCGACCAGCGCCGACCCATCTTCTGGTTGACGTGGAAGTAACAGATGCCTTCGTTGTCGCCGGTATTGAAGTCCGGCACCGTTGGGATGCCGTATTGGTTGGCGGCTTCGCGAAAGGCATCGAGAATTTCCCACGACAGCCGTGGCTGCTCGACACGCCATTCGCCGCCCTGCGCATGGTGCTCACCTTTGAGAAAATGATCGACGTGCTTGCGGAAGAACGGCCGCACGTCGTCCCACGACCAGCCCGGCAGGCCTAGTTGCCGCCATTGGTCGTAGTCGGTGGCCTGACCGAGCATGTAGATCATGCCGTTGATCGCCGACGATCCGCCGATCACCTTGCCGCGCGGATAATTCAGGCTGCGGCCGTTAAGACCCGGTTCCGGCTCGGTCTTGAACATCCAGTCGGCGCGCGGATTGCCGATGGCATAGAGATACCCGACCGGAATGTGAAACCATATCCAGTTGTCGTTGCCGCCGGCTTCCAGCAGCAACACGCGCTTCGACGGGTCGGCCGACAGCCGGTTCGCCAGCACGCAACCGGCCGAGCCCGCGCCCACGATGATGTAGTCAAATTCGCCGTCGATGGGCGTGACGTCCGCCATTTTGTTCCCTGCCTGGCGCCGACTTTACCCGGACCGCCGAGACTTGCTAGGCTCCCGCCGACCCTGGGCACGCCGTAAGCCTGCCTCGTGTCCGGAACGGCGTTTCCGGCTCGGTTATTTCAAAATTTATCCGCGAGACGCGGCGGCGCCGTGCACGTCTTTATGACACCATAAGGAGCCACCATGCGGATCAGCGCGCGCAACCAAATCAAAGGCAAAATTCTCGAAGTGAAGAAAGGCGCAACGACATCCCATGTCCGCGTCGAAATCGCGCCGGGACAAGTCGTCACCGCCTCGATCACCAATGAAGCCGTCGACGACCTCGGCCTGAAGACAGGCGGCGCCGCCACCGTCGTCATCAAGGCGTCCGACGTCATGATTGCCGTCGATTAAGACCAAGGAGACCACCATGCGCCGGGTTTTGCTGATTGCTGTCGCGTTGCTGATTGCCGCACCGGCTCTGGCGCAGGAGCCGGTCGGCTGCGACAAATTCAAATGGCCGCTCGACAAAGAGCGCGCCCTGCTCGCTAAAGCCGAAACCACGGCCTCGGGCAGCGACGCCAAACCGCTCGACGCGGCGGTGAAGGTGACGCTCGCGCCTTACGCCGACGCCAAGCTTCCCGTCACGCCGGAACGCGTGCCGAAATCGCCGGACACCAATGCCGGTTATGTGCGCGTCGCCAGCGTGCCGAAACCCGGGACTTACAAGATCACGCTGACCGAAGGCGCCTGGATCGAGGTCATCGAGAACGGCCATGCCGTGAAGTCCGGCGCCTTCAGCGGCGCCACCGGCTGCGAAGGCGCGCGCAAGAGCGTGAAGTTCGATCTGTCCGGCGGACCTTTCATCATCGAATTGAGTGGCACCAAAGCACCGTCCATCGGCGTCGTGGTGACGCAGGACTAAAACATAACTTTCCCCACTGACGGGGGCCTGCTACGCTTGTTTCAAGCGACGCGAGACGCAGCCGTAAGCGCGCCTTGCTTGCCGGAACGGCGCTTCCGGACCAGTCGTATCCCCCGATTTGCACCCGACGCGTGGGCGGCATTTGCCGTGCCGCGTGCGTATCGAATGGAGCCCACCATGTTTCAGTTCACCCGCCGGATTGCACTTGTCTCATTGATTGCAGCCGCGCTGCCGCTGTCCTTTGCCGCCGCGCAGGAACAGACCCTCACCGTGTTCGCCGCGGCCTCGATGAAGAACTCGCTCGACGACGCCAATGCCGCCTTCACCAAAGCGACCGGCGTCAAGGTGAATGCGAGCTACGCCGCGAGTTCTGCGCTGGCCAAGCAGATGGAGAGCGGCGCTCCGGCCGACGTTTTCATCTCGGCCGACTTGAACTGGATGGATTACGTCGCCGGCAAAAACCTGATCAAGGCCGACACGCGCTACAACCTGCTCGGCAACAAGCTGGTGCTGATTTCCGGCAAGGACTCCAAGATTGCCAATGTGAAGATCGAGCAGGGCTTCGACATCGCCAAGCTGGCCGGTGACGGACGTATTGCCGTCGCCGACGTCAAGGCCGTGCCGGCCGGTCTCTACGCCAAGGCCGCGCTCGAAAAGCTCGGTTCCTGGGCGGCGGCGGAGCCGAAACTGGCGCAGGCCGAGAACGTGCGGGCCACCATGGCCTTTGTCGCACGCGGCGAGACACAGATCGGCATCGTTTACGAAACGGACGCCAAGGTCGAACCGAATGTGAAGATTGCCGGCGTGTTTCCGGACGGATCGTATCCGCCCGTCATCTATCCGGTGGCGGCGACCGCGGCCGCGAAGCCCGACGCTACCAAGTATCTGACCTTCCTGCGCGGCGCCGAAGCCAAGGCGATTTTCGAGAAATACGGCTTCAGCATTTTGGCAAAATAGCCGGGCCGGTGCATAAAGCAGCTTATGCTGCACCTTACGCCTGAAGAATGGACAGCCGTCGCTCTGTCGCTCCGTGTGGCGAGCGTGGCCACCGCGGTGTCGTTACCCTTCGGCATCGCGGTGGCATGGCTTCTGGCGCGCAAGGACTTTCCTGGCAAGGCACTGCTGAACGCGGTGATCTATCTGCCGCTGGTGCTACCGCCGGTCGTCACCGGTTACCTGCTGCTGATCGTGTTCGGCCGCCGTGGCATATTCGGCGCATGGCTCGCCGATGTCGGCATCGTTCTTTCGTTCCGCTGGACCGGCGCGGCGCTGGCCTGCGGCGTCATGGCGTTTCCGCTGCTGGTCGGCGCCATCCGGCTCTCGATCGAAGCCGTCGACCGCAAATTTGAGGATGCCGCCGCGACGCTGGGCGCCAATCGCGCCTGGACGCTGTTGACCGTCACCTTGCCGCTGGCGCTGCCGGGAATCATCGCCGGCGCCGTGCTGGCCTTTGCCCGCGCGCTCGGCGAATTCGGCGCCACCATCACCTTCGTCTCGAATATTCCCGGCGAGACGCAAACCATCTCGGCTGCGATCTATACGCTGACCCAGGTGCCGGGCGGCGATGCGCAAGCTCTTAAACTGGTTGGCATCGCCGTGGCCATTTCGCTGGTCGCGCTGATCGTGTCCGAGTGGTTCGGCCGCAAGGCCGGCGCACGCGTGCATGGTGTTTGATTTGGCGTCTGACATGATCCTCGTCGAAATCGACAAAAAGCTGGGCGAGTTCGCATTGAGCGTCAAATTCGAAGGCGACAGCGGCGTCACGGCGCTGTTTGGTCCGTCGGGTTCAGGCAAGACCTCCATCGTCAGCATGATCGCCGGCCTGTCGAAGCCGGACCGCGGCCGCATCGTCGCCGGCGGCGACACGCTGTTCGACAGCGCCGCGCACATCGACAAGCCGGCTTATCGCCGGCGCATCGGTTACGTGTTCCAGGATGGCCGCCTGTTCCCGCACATGTCGGTTGCCCGCAATCTCGATTACGGTCGCTGGATGAGCGGCGCACCGCGCGACGACGCGCAGTTCGCCCGCGTCACGGACTTGCTGGATATCGCCCCGCTGTTGAAGCGCCGGCCCGGCGCGCTGTCGGGCGGCGAGCGCCAGCGTGTCGCGCTCGGCCGCGCGCTGTTGATGAGACCACTGCTGATGCTGCTCGACGAGCCGATGGCGTCACTCGATGCGGCGCGCAAGCGCGAGATTTTGCCCTATTTCGTCCGGCTGCGCGACGAGACGAAACTGCCGATGATCTATGTCAGCCACGATCCGGCGGAAGTCCGTCAAATCGCCACGCGCGTGGTGCGGCTCGACGGCGGGCATGTGGTGGCGACCGGCGGGGTGGAGTTGCTGGGCCAATAACCCGTCATTTCGGGACGCGGCCGAAGGCCGCGAACCTGGAATCCATAACCTCGGCATTTTGGAGTATGGATTGCGGGTTCGCCGCTTCGCGACGCCCCGGAATGACGAAAAATATGTTCCCACCCTCCCGAATCGTCTGTCTGACCGAAGAGACCGTCGAGACGCTGTATCTGCTCGGCGAGGACGCCCGCATTGTCGGTGTCTCCGGCTACGCGGTACGGCCACCGCAGGTGCGCAAGGAGAAGCCGCGCGTTTCGGCTTTCATCTCTGCCGACGTGCCGAAGATTCTCGCGCTCCAACCCGATCTGGTTCTGACGTTCTCCGATTTGCAGGCTGATATCGTCGCCGATCTGATCCGCGCCAATGTCGCGGTGCATGCCTTCAACCAGCGCGACGTTGCCGGCATCTTCGACATGATCCGCACGCTCGGCGCGTTGGTCGGCGTCGCCGAGAGGGCTGATGCGCTGGTCGGTTCGCTCGTGGCGCATGTGGACGCCGTGCGCGAACGCGCCTCGCGGCTGCCGCGCCGCCCCAAGGTCTATTTCGAGGAATGGGACGAGCCGATGATCTCCGGCATCGCCTGGGTCTCGGAACTAATCGAGGCCGCCGGCGGCATCGACGTGTTTCCGCACCTCGCCGCGCGCAAGAACGCCAAAGACCGCATCGTTTCGCAAGCCGAGGTGATCGAGGCGGCACCGGACATCATCGTGGGCTCCTGGTGCGGCAAGAAATTCGTGCCGGCCAAGGTCGCAGCGCGGCCGGGCTTCGATCGGATTCCGGCGGTAGCGGGTGACTGGCTGCGCGAGGTCAAATCGACGGTCATTCTCCAGCCAGGGCCGGCGGCCCTGACCGACGGCCTTGACCAACTTGCGCAGATCATCGGCGATTGGGCAGAAAACCGCGCAAATCCGTGATTAAAGGGCCATTCCGGAGCGATAGAACCGGGCCGTCGATTGTGCTATGCACGGGCGAAATCCGGACGAACAAGGACTGACCGCGATGCAGACGACCAAAACCCGCAACGACCTGTGGATGGACCTCGGCTTGATGGCCTTCCTGATCGGTCTGGACGTCTTCGCCCGCCTGCTGCCGCACGCGCCGGGCTTTTTGCCGGTCGCCGCCAGCGGACTGTTCGCCGCGCGAGTCCTGCGAATCCCCGCGCTCGCCATCGTCGTGCCCGTGCTCGCCATGATCCTGAGCGATGCGTTTCTGCCGGGCGAGGACTGGCGCATTCAGGCGGTCGGCTTCGCGGCCATCGCCATCCCGGCGATTTTGGGCATCGCAACCCGGCGCTGGAACACGCTGTTGCCGACCATCGCGACGGTTGTCGTGTCCTCGATCCTGTTCTTCCTGCTGTCGAACGGCGCGGTCTGGACCTTCAGCGGCATGTATCCGCTGGATCTGTCGGGCCTGACACAGTGCTATGTCGCGGCGCTGCCGTTCCTCGAGAAGACGATGATGGGCGACCTGTTCTGGAGCGGCGTGCTGTTCGGCGGCTTCTGGGCAATCCAGAACGGCGCGTTGCTGGCCGGCCGCGCGCGCTGAGATTCTTTAATTGCGGTTCCCGGTTTTCGGAATCATGCGCTAACCGATCCACTTCTGGATTCTGTGCCACCGCGCCTTGAGGCGGCCGAGGATGTCGGTCTCCTCCTCCGGCTCGGCCAGACGCAGGCCGACGGTGACGACGTGGCCTTTCTCGACCTTGTGCGCGAGCAACGCGATCGGACCTAGCTGGACGATGTCGCCTTCCTTGGCACGGCGGCCGAGATTCTCCGTGAAGAATTCCGCGAGCGACACGTCGGTGTGGTCGGCCGCGACCTGCAGGCCGTAAATGTCAGCGAGCGCGCCGAGCGTCGCGGTGCCGGTGACGAAGAAATCGCCGAGCAGGCGCGGATCGGGCGCGGCCGGCGGCGGCATCCGAACAAAGAAGCGGTCGAGCGCCTGCGCCTTTTCCGGCGGCGCCAACAGATAGACGTAATCGCCTTCGCGTACCGGCTCGGCTTCGGCCGGCGTCAGAATTTCCTCGTTGCGGATGACCAGCGTCGGCCGCGCCCAGTTCGGGATAAACCCGCGGCGCAGATAGGGACTGTTGGCCGGCACCGGATAGCCGACGATCTCGCGCGCCAACTGGCCCGGCAAATCGAGTTCGACACGGCGCGGCAGCGGATCGCTGCGCGTGAACGAGATGTCGAGCTTGCGGGCGGCCAGCGCCACGGTCCAGCCCTGGATCAGCAGCGAGAACAGCACCACGACGAAGGCGACGTCGAAATACAGGTAGGCGCCGGGCAACCCGACCAGCAACGGAATCGAGGCCAGGAAGATGCCGACCGCGCCGCGCAAGCCGACCCAGGAGATGAACACCTTCTCGCGCCAGGGGTATTTGAACGGCGCCAGGCACAGAAACACCGCCGCGGGCCGCGCCACGAACATCAGCACCAGCGCCACGACCACCGCACCAAGCAGGCTGCCCGCCAGCCGCTGCGGCCACACCAGCAGGCCGAGCAACACGAACATCACGATCTGCGCCAGCCAAGTGACGGCGTCGAGAAACACGATGACCGAGTTATGCGCGCGGGTCTGGCGATTGCCGACCACCAGACCGGCCAGATAGACCGCGAAAAATCCCGATGAATGCAGCGCGTTGGCGAAAGCGAACACCACCAGCGCGCTGACCGCGACGAACGGCGCGTGCAGGCCTTGCGCCAGATTAAGCCGGTTCAGCACCAACGTGATGACGCGGCCGCCGGCAACGCCGATCACGCCGCCGAGAATGGCGTCGCGTCCGAACGTCATCAGCGCGTGGCTCCAGCTTTGGCTTCCGACCGCCAGGATCTCCACCAGCATCAAGGCCAGGAACACCGCGAACGGGTCGTTGGTGCCGGATTCCACTTCCAGTGTGGCGCGCACGCGCGGCCGCAGCCTTAAGCCGCCGGCGTTGATCAACAGGAACACGGCCGCGGCATCGGTCGAGGCCACCACGGCGCCGATCAGCAGCGCCTGGACCCAGCCGATGCCCAGCACCAGTTTCGCGACCGGCGCGGTCAGCAACGTCGTGATCAAGACGCCGACGGTCGCAAGCACCATCGATGGCGCCAGCACGCTCTTGAACGTGGCAAACCGGGTGCGCAGGCCGCCGTCGAACAGGATCAGCGCCAGGGCGATCGAGCCGACGGTATAGGCGGTGCCAACGTCGTCGAATTTGACGCCGCCGGGGCCGCCCTCGCCCGCCAGCATGCCGACCAGCAGGAAGACGAGCAGCAAGGGCGCGCCAAAGCGCAGGGCAATCAGGCTCGACAAAATGCCGGCCATGACCAGCAGGCTGCCAAGAAGTATCGCAATACTAACGGTGTCGAGCGAAGCCATACGAATCCTTCCCTTCCTTATAGAAAGGATTCGCACCGCCGAGAGCAACGGGAAATCGGTCGCAGGCCCTATTCCGGGTCCGCGGGCA
>CAITEM010000494.1 GCA_903891395.1 uncultured Hyphomicrobiales bacterium
CGCGGATCGGCGACGCCGATGGTGACGCGGCTGTTCCGTTCCTTGAGATAGGTCGACACGCCGGCCAGCGTGCCGCCGCTGCCGACCGCGCAGATGAAGCCGTCGACCTTGCCGCCGGTCTCGTCCCAGATTTCTGGCCCGGTCGAGACGTAATGCGCCTTGCTGTTGTCGAGGTTGTTCCACTGGTCGGCGAAGAGGACGCCGTTCTTTTCGGTTTGCTTCAGTTGGTCGGCCAGCCTGCGGCCGACGTGCTGGTAATTGTTCGGATTGGAAAAGGGCAAGGCTGGCACTTCGAGCAACGCGGCGCCGCACAGCCGCAGCATGTCTTTCTTTTCCTGGCTCTGCGTCTCCGGAATGAGGATCAGCGTGCGGTAGCCGCGTGCGTTGGCGACCAGCGCCAGTCCGATGCCGGTGTTGCCGGCGGTGGATTCCACTACCAGGCCGCCGGGCCGCAGTTCGCCGCGGGATTCGGCCTCCAGGATCATTTGGCGGCCGGCGCGGTCCTTGACTGAGCCGCCGGGGTTCATGAATTCGGCCTTGCCCAGAATGGTGCAGCCCGTCGCCTCGGAGGCGGCCTTGAGCTTGATCAGGGGTGTGTGGCCGATTGCGTCGACGAGGCCGTCTCGGATCTTCATGCCCGGTTCCGGGGGTAAGGGGGACGGATCGAACCTAGTGGAGGGCGTTAGGGGCCACAAGGCCGGGGTTACGTGCGGATTTCCGCGGTTTTTTCAACTCATAGTGGCGTTGGAAACCTGGCCGAAACCATATCGATACGTCGGACAGAGGTATCGGGGCGCAATTCACCACTTCTTTGTTCCACCGCCGTAATTCTAGGCCGGGATCAAGTCCAACACCTACGGCTCGACGATGAACCTCGACGTCAATACGCTCTTCATGGTGACGATCTATGTGGAGGCAGTCCTCGGACTGCTTCTGCTGTTCGCTTGGGCCCAAAACACCCAGATCTACGCCGTCGCCTGGTGGGGGGTTGCCCATCTGATCCGGGCGGCGTCGATCGTGCTGTTTGGCATGTACGGCACTGTTCCAGACCTCATCAGCATCGATTTCGCCAACGCGCTGCTGTTTACCGCCTTCGCCGTGACCTGGACCGGCGCCCGCGTGTTCGACGGCCGGCCGGTCGAACCGGTCTATCTGGTGACCGGCGCTGTGCTGTGGCTTTTGGTGTGCCGCCTGCCGGTCCTGTCCGATGCGATCGACACCCGCGCCATGATCGCGTCCGCCATCATCACCTCCTACACTTGGCTCACCGCCTATGAATTCTGGCGCGGCCGCAGCGAACAACTGGTGTCGCGCTGGCCGGCGATCTTCATGCTGTTTGCCCACGGCGCGCTGTTCCTGCTGCGCACGCCGCTGGTGACGCTGCTGCCGTGGGCGTCGTCCGATATTTACGGCAGCGTCTGGCTGACGGTTCTCTCGTTCGAAGCTTTGCTGTTTACGATCTCGATCGCCTTCATCCTGCTAGCCATGGCCAAGGAGCGCACCGAATTGCGCCACCGCACCGCCGCGATGATCGATCCGCTCACCGGCATCGCCAATCGCCGCGCGTTCCTGCATGAAGCCGGCATGATGGCGAAACGTCATAGCGCCAATCCGCGGCCGACCGCCGTGCTGCTGGTCGATCTCGACCACTTCAAGTCGATCAACGATCGCTTCGGTCACGCGCTCGGCGACAGCGTGTTGGAGATATTCACCGACGCGGCGCAAAAATCGATCCGCGCCACCGACCTCATCGGCCGTCTCGGCGGCGAGGAATTCGCTGCGGTCTTGTACGACACCACGCCGGACAAGGCCTACGCCGCCTCGGAGCGGATCCGCGAAACCTTCGCCCGGATGGCGCAGGATGTCGGTGGCCGCCCGGTCTGCGCGACCGTGAGCATCGGGCTGGTGCACTGCGAGCAGGCGGTGCTAGACATTCCGGAATTGCTGGCACAGGCCGATCAGGCGCTGTATTTCGCCAAGGAAAACGGCCGTAACCGCGTCGAGGTGGCCTCGCTCGACATGATCTTGCAGCGCAAGGACCGCGCGGATGCGAGCCCCGCCCCGCAGATGTCGGCCCGCTCGGCCCAAAGCGTCGCCTGATTTCTCCGGCGAGCCTGCGCCTGGCGCGGTCTTCCCATCTATTCGCACACAAATACCCGGCGTCCGTCTGCCTGCGATCCGGTACAAGGCGTCGCCGCGCGGCTTGCTGTCGCGGCAATTCGCATTGACCGCAGCCTTCGAACTAGGCCACTTTACAACGAAGGGCCGTGCGGCTTGAGCGAACGGATTAGTGGGACGCCAAACCAATTCAGACTCGCAAGAATCTGATACGCAAGCCTTCGAAATCTCCAGGGAGGATAAAATGAATTTGTTGAAATGCATGGGGGCCGCCGCGCTGGCCCTTGCCGTCGCCGGCACCGCCCACGCGGAAAACGTCAAAATCGGCGTGGTGCTGCCGTTCAGCGGCGCCAATGCCGATCTCGGCCACCAGATGGACAAGGCCTTCGATCTCTACGTCAAGCTGCACGCCAAGGACATCGCGCCTAACACGGTCGAACTGGTCAAGCGCGACGAGGGGCCGCCGACTGGCGCGCAGGCCAAGACCGTCGCGACCGAGCTGATTACCAACGACAAGGTGAGCATGCTGCTCGGCTTTTCGTTCTCGCCATCGTCGATCGCGCTGGCGCCGGTCGTGACGCAGGCGAAGGTTCCGATGATTATCTCAAACGCCGGCACGGCGTGGATCACGAACCTGTCGCCTTACATCGTGCGGCTATCTTTCAGCATGTGGCACCCCGCATACCCGATGGGCGCCTATGCCTTCGACAAGATCGGCTGCAAGACCGTGGCGCTGGCCTATACCGACTTCCCGCCGGGCAAGGATTCAACCGAAGCCTTCAAGACCGGCTTCGAGAAGGCCGGCGGCAAGGTCGTGGATTCGATCCCGCTCGGCAGCCCGGTGCAGGTGCCTGACTTCACGCCGTACTTCCAGAAGATCACAGATCAGAAGCCAGATTGCATGTACGTGTTCAGTCCCTCCGGCGCGCACGCGACCGGCGTGATGAAGGCCTACGGCGAACTCGGCATGCGCAAGGCCGGCATC
>CAITEM010000495.1 GCA_903891395.1 uncultured Hyphomicrobiales bacterium
CTACTACAGCGACGACGTAACCGAGCGGGGCGCCGGCGCTCGGCGCCAGGGGCGGCGCCCCGACGACGATATCGGGGTTGGGCGGCGAGGCGGCCATATCGGTCATGAGGGTGCGCGCTGGTTGGACGGTGTGGACGTACCTGTCCCAATATTGGTGTTCCAAACTCGTTAATTATGGGTTCCCGCGCGGCGGGTGGCGCGCGCGGCCAAAATCACAAATAATACGCGTAATATGGCGACCCCAGCAGGATTCGAACCTGCGACCCCCGGCTTAGAAGGCCGGTGCTCTATCCAGCTGAGCTATGGGGTCCACGGCGTCCGGTTTACGCGCCCCGGCGCCGCTTTGAAAGGTGTCCGGGGCCGGATTCGGCCGGTCAAATAGAGGGGCCTTCCGCTAATGTCGCCGCTTGTTGAGTCGTCCGCCCGTTATGGTTCCGCCATGACATCGACACCATCGGGAACTCCAATGACAGACGTCCGCTGCTTCGGGAGGTTTCACGCCATGCTGACCTTCGCCCGCGCCGGTGTTGCCGCCGCGCTGCTCGCCCTTGCCGTGATGCCGGCGATGGCCGCCGACAAGGCCTACCAGAACGGCGAACTCGGCGAGGCCGCCATCAAACTCGAAGACCAGATCAAGACCGACGCCGGCAGCGTGACCAAGCCCGCGACTCAATTGCGCAAGGACGCCGACACGGCGTTCCAGAAAAACGACTTTCGCACCGGCATGACGGTGCTCGGCCAGGCGGTCGCGGTGGCTCCCGACGATGCCGCGACCTGGCTCAAGCTGGCGCGCACCGTGATGCAGATCAGGCCGCGCGACGACAAGGAAAAGGCGCTGCTGCTCGACCGCGCCACCACGGCGGCCTACATCGCGTATCAACGCGCCAGTGACCGCACGCTGGAAGGCGACAGTCTCGCGGTGCTCGGCCGCGCGCTGGCTGACCGCAAGCATTGGCGGCCGGCGCTCGACACGCTGCGGCTGTCTCTCGACATCCGCGAGACCGCCGACCTGCGCGGCCAGTACGAGCGGCTGCGCCTCGAGCACGGCTTCCGCTATCTCGACTACACCGTCGACTCCGACGCCATCTCGCCGCGCGCGTGCTTCCAGTTCTCCGAAGAACTGCCGGGCCGCCGCACCGACTTCTCGCCCTTCGTCGCCGTCGTCGGACAGGACCGTCCGGCGGTGTCGGCCAATGACAAGCAGCTCTGCGTCGAAGGCCTCAAGCATGGCGAGCGCTACACCGTGACGCTGCGCGCGGGCCTGCCATCGACGGTGCGCGAGACGCTGGCCAAGACCGCCGACTTCACCATCTTCGTGCGCGACCGCAAGCCTTTCGCGCGCTTCTCCGGCAAGGCCTATGTGCTGCCGCGCACCGGTCAACGCGGCATTCCCGTGCTCAGCGTCAATACCGACGCCGTGACGATAACGGTCTATCGTGTCGGCGACCGCAACATGCTCGACACCGTGCTGGGCTACGATTTCCAGCGCAATCTCAGCGGCAGCGAAGCCGAGCGCATCGGCAACGAGCGCGGCGCCAAGCTCTGGAGCGGCGAACTCGCCGTCGAACAGAAGCTCAACACCGAAGTCACCACCGCGTTTCCGGTTGGCGAGGCGCTCAAGGATATAGGTCCCGGTGTCTACGTCATGACCGCGGCGTCGAAAGGCGTGATCACCGACGACTACGAACAACTCGCCACGCAGTGGTTCATCGTTTCCGATCTGGGCCTGACCGCCTATAGCGGCCAGGACGGCGTCGACGTGTTCATCCATTCGCTGGCCAGCGCCGAGCCGAGCGCGGCCGTCAACGTGCGGCTGATGGCGCGCAACAACGAAGTGCTCGCCACCAAACCGACCGACAAAAACGGCTTCGTGCATTTCGACGCCGGTCTGGCGCGCGGCGAGGGCGGTCTGTCGCCAGCGGCGGTCGTTGCCAGCGACAAGGCCGATTACGCCTTCCTCAGCCTGAAATCGCCGGCCTTCGATCTGTCCGACCGCGGCGTCGGCGGACGGGCGGTGCCGGATGGTTTCGATGCCTTCGACTATACCGAGCGCGGCGTCTATCGCACCGGCGAATCCGTGGAGGTCACGGCGCTGCTGCGTGATGC
>CAITEM010000496.1 GCA_903891395.1 uncultured Hyphomicrobiales bacterium
ACTGTCGGTGTCGCTGTTTCACCGCCACGCCCGCGGCCTGATCCTCACCGAACAAGGCGAGATGCTGTACCGCACCGCGCATGAAGTGTTCATGAAGCTGGAAGCGGCCCGCACCAAGCTGACCGACAGCCGCGAGCGGCCGAACGGTGAACTGAAAGTGTCCACCACGCCCGGCATCGGCGTGCATTGGCTCACCCCGCGGCTCGGCGAATTCCTCGATCTTTATCCCGACATCCACATCACGCTGATCACCACCGACGAAGAACTCGATCTGGCGATGCGCGAGGCCGACGTCGCCATCCGTCTGCGGCAGCCGACGCAGCCCGACCTGATCCAGCGCAAGCTGTTCTCGGTGCATTTCCACGCCTACGGCTCGCCGGATTACCTCAAGCGCTTCGGCACGCCGCGCAATCACGAGGAACTGGACAAGCACCGCATCCTGCTGCTCGGGGGCAACGTGCCGGCGCACTTCGCCAACCGCCGCTGGCTGACGGAAATCGGCCGCGAGGCCAAGGATACCCGCACCCCGACGCTGTCCATCAACAACGTGCTCGGCTTGCTGCGCGCCTGTCAGCGCGGCTTAGGGATTGCCATGCTGCCGGATTATCTGGTCGAGGAAAACGGCGGCCTGGTACAGTTGTTCGGCGAGGCCGACACGCTCGCGCTCGATGCCTACTTTGTTTACCCGGAAGAGCTCAAGTCGGTGGCACGCATTCAGGTGTTCCGCGACTTCCTGGTCGCCAATGCCCAGCGCTGGCACTTCTAGTCTCGCTCGAATTTCACAGCGCAAAATAACGCCGCTAAAAACTCACCGTCTGCATGGCGACCATGCGCGGACCGCGCGGCCTGCAGATATTTGCAATCCGGCATGGCTGACATGCGACCTCCACCGTTGCTCTGATCGCTTGGAGGCATAGTCTCAAAGTGTTGCTGCACCGAACGACATCCTCCCAGAGTCGCCGATGCAACAGCATGTTCCCCTCTGGAAGATGTTGTCGGCCCCCACGCCGGCACTCTCAAGCCGGGCCCCTCGGGGCCCGGTTTTTTTTGATCGCGCGCTAGTTAGCGAAAGGTTTTTCCTTGTCGAGACGCGCCTTGGCCTCTTTCGCGATGCTCAGGTCGAACAACTGATTTTCCGGCACCTTCTTCTCGACATAGGTGAAGTAGTCCGACCAGTAGTCCTGCATCGCCATCACCGACTTCACGTTCGGGATGCCGTCTTCGTTGGTGTAGGACCAGTTCGGCGCGATGGCCTTCACCAGTTCCGGCTTCTGCAACGCGGTTTTGCGCGCCAGAATATCGACGATGTCGGCATGCGCGTCGGGCGCGCCCGCCGCGGCGTTGAATTCCTTCACGCCCTGCAGATACGCCATGGCGAAGCGCACCAGCACGTCGCGCTTGGTCTGGATGAACTCCTTGCGCGCGGCATAGAGACCGACCGCGCCATCGGGATCGATCTCGTCATCGACCGCGACGATCGGGCCCCATTTGTTGTTCTGGGCGAAGAAGCCGAACTGATAGGCCAGATCGGTCGCATCGACCTGCTTCTGGCCGAGCATCTTCATCAGGTCCGGCTGCGGCAGATTGGTCACCCAGGTCACGTCCTTGCGCGGATCGAGACCGGCTTTCTGCAGCGCCTTGGCAAACAGATACTGGTTGATGCTCCCCGTCGCGGAAAGACCGATGCGCTTGCCTTTGAGCTTGGCAAAATCGGCGATCGACTTGACGCCGCTTTCGTTCAGTTCGGTCGTGACGTTGATGACGGTGTAGCCGCGGCCTTTCTTGTTGTTGCCGCGATCCAGCACGAACACCAAGGGCGCCCCCTTGGCGATCGAATTGAACAGACCGG
>CAITEM010000497.1 GCA_903891395.1 uncultured Hyphomicrobiales bacterium
ACCAGGAAGATGTGCGGATCGGTGCCGCGCGTGACCGCGACGCGTTTGCCCTTGAGATCGGCAACAGAGGCGATCTTGCTGTCCTTGGTCGTGACCAGCGCGGTCCATTCGGGGCGCGAGAAAACGTAGATCGATTTGATCGGGTTGCCGTTGATCTTGGCGACCAGCGCGGCAGAGCCGGCGGTCGAACCGAAATCGATCGAGCCGGCGTTGAGGAATTCCAGCGCCTTGTTGGAGCCGGCCGACTGCACCCATTGAATCTTGATGCCGTCCTTGGCGAATTCCTTCTCCAGCAGACCCTTGTCCTTGAGCAGGATCGACACCGGATTGTAGGTCGCCCAGTCGATATTGATCGAGGCGGGCTTGTCCGCTGCCAAAATCATCGAACTCGGCAGCAGGCCGACAGCGAGTGCGGAGGCAAACAGTGCCCGGCGTGACAATAACAGCATCGAAACTCTCCCCATTTCGCCCCAGACAGGCGGCCCGGCACAGGCGGGCGTTACTTTTATTCTATAGGGGGCCGGTATAACGGGGTCAAAAGCATTAAATTCTCTATATTTAGCTCAGTTTAGAACCGACATTCCCCACCCGGCGGCCCGGTAAGGGAGTGATTATCTTTCTCCGTTAGCGGTGACACAACGCACCCGCTCCGCTATTCGGATTGCCCCATGGCCTCTCTCGCCGTCGACCATGCCCCACGCTCCCGCGCCGAAGCCCCGTCCCGGGCGACGACGGATTTAATCGACAGCAAGATCATCGTTGCCGAGCTGGACGAACTCGCCAAGACGACCAGCAACGAGCAGGAACTGCGCACCGCGCTGGCCAAGCGCCTGAAGGCGGCGCTGGCCGAAGGCCGCGACAAGGCCGAGCAACTGCTGCTCAAGGATAAGCACGGCCGCCGCTGCGCCGAGCGGCTGTGCCGGATGGAAGACGAGATCATCCGGATCCTCTACGAGTTCGTGAAGAAGCATCTTTATCCGGCGCAGAACCCGACCGACTCCGAACATATGGCGGTCATCGCCACCGGCGGCTATGGCCGCGGCCTGCAGGCGCCGGGCTCCGACATCGATCTGCTGTTCCTGCTGCCCTACAAGCAGACCGCCTGGGGCGAGTCGGTCGCAGAGGCCGTGCTCTATTGCCTGTGGGACACCGGCCTGAAGGTCGGCCACGCCACCCGCTCGGTCGATGAATGCATTCGTCAGGCCAAGGCGGACATGACCATCCGCACCGCCATTCTGGAAGCGCGCTTCCTGTTGGGCGACCGCAAGCTGTTCGACGAACTGGTGACGCGCTTCGACCACGACGTGGTGCGCAACACGGCGTCGCAATTCGTCACCGCCAAGCTGGCCGAGCGCGAAGAGCGCATCCGCCGCTCCGGCCAATCGCGTTATCTGGTCGAGCCTAACGTCAAGGACGGCAAAGGCGGCCTGCGCGATCTGCACACGCTGTTCTGGATCGCGAAATATGTCTACCGCGTCCGCGAGCCGGACGAGTTGATCAAGCGCGGCGTGTTCGACAAGACCGAATACCAGTTGTTCCGCCGCTGCGAGGATTTTCTCTGGGCGGTGCGCTGTCACATGCATTTCGTGACGGGGCGGGCGGAAGAACGCCTCGGCTTCGACATCCAGCGCGAGATCGCGCAACGGCTCGGCTACACGCAGCATCCCGGCCAGCAGGACGTCGAGCGCTTCATGAAGCACTACTTCCTGATCGCCAAGGATGTCGGCGATCTCACGGCCATCGTCTGCGCCGAACTGGAAGACAGCCAGGCCAAGAACGCGCCGGTGCTGAGCCGCATGATGGCGAAATTCCGCCCGGTCAAACGTAAGAAGATCGCGGGCACCGAGGATTTCATCGCCGACAACAACCGCATCACGCTGGCACAAACCAACGTGTTCAAGCGCGACCCGGTCAACCTGATCCGCATCTTCCATCTGGCGCAGAAGCACAATCTGGCGCTCCACCCCGACGCCATGCGGGCGATCACGCGCTCGCTGCATCTGATCGATGCCGACGTGCGCGAGGACAAGGAAGCTAACAAGTTGTTTCTGGAGATCATCATCTCCAAGAACGACCCGGAAACCGTGCTGCGGCGCATGAACGAGACCGGCGTGCTCGGCCGCTTCGTGCCGGCCTTCGGCAAGATCGTCGCGATGATGCAGTTCAATATGTATCATCACTACACCGTCGATGAGCACTTGTTGCGGTGTATCGGTATTCTCTCGGACATCGAGCGCGGCACCGACAAGGATACGCCGCTGGCGCATGAGCTGTTCCACAAGCTGCTGCCCGGCAATAGAACGGTCCTCTATGTCACGATGTTCCTGCACGACATCGCCAAGGGCCGCATCGAAGACCACTCGATCGCCGGCGCGCGCGTGGCGCGGCGGCTGTGCCCGCGGCTTGGTTTCTCCGCCGCCGATACCGAAACGGTGGCCTGGCTGATCGAACAGCATCTGACGATGTCGAGCGTGGCGCAGTCGCGCGATCTGTCCGACCGCAAGACCATCGAGAATTTCGCCGCCGTGGTGCAATCGGCTGAACGCTTAAAGCTGCTGACCATTCTCACCACCGCCGACATCCGTGGCGTCGGTCCGGGCGTCTGGAACGGCTGGAAGGCGCAACTGCTGCGCACGCTCTATTACGAAACCGAGCCGGTGCTGACTGGTGGCTTCTCCGAGGTCAACCGCGCCCAGCGCGTCGCCATGGCGCAAACCGAATTCCGCACCACGCTCAAGCACTGGGCGCCCGCGGAACTGGATGCCTATGTGGCGCGGCTTTACCCGGCCTATTGGCTCAAGGTGGACCTGCAGCACAAGGTCGAGCACGCCCATTTCGTGCGCGCCGCCGAGGCCGCCGGCAAGACGCTGGCGACCAGCGTCGGCTTCAGTTCCGGCGGCGTCACCGAATTGACCGTGCTGGCGCCCGACCACCCGTGGCTGCTCGCGATCATCGCCGGCGCCTGTGCCATGGCCGGAGCCAACATCGTCGACTCCCAGATCTTCACGACCACCGACGGGCTCGCGCTCGACACCATTTCGCTGTCGCGCGAGTTCGAACGCGACGAGGACGAACAGCGCCGCGCCAACCGCATCGCCGATTCAATCGAGAAAGCGTTGCGCGGCGAATTGCGGCTGCCCGACACGCTGGGCAAGCGCGCCGTCCCGAAGGGCCGCATCAAGGCCTTTACGCTGGAACCATCCGTCACGCTCAATAACCAGTGGTCGCACCGCTACACCATGATGGAAGTCACCGGGCTCGACCGCACCGGGCTGCTGTACGAGATGACCACGACGCTGTCGAAGCTCAACCTCAACATCGCCTCGGCCCATGTCGCGACCTTCGGCGAGCGCGTCGTCGACGTGTTCTACATCACCGACTTGATGGGCGCGCAGATCACCGCGCCGACCCGCCAAGCGGCCATCAAGCGCGCGATCCTGCCGCTGTTTGCGCCGGAGAGCGCCGCCAAGGCGAAGGCCAAGACGGACGCCTGATGAGCATGCCGCCCGTCGCCATCATCGGTCTCGGTCTGATGGGCGAAGTTTACGCCCAGCGCCTGCTCGACGCCGGCATTCCCGTCAGCGGCTTCGACGTCGATCCGGCGCGCCGCGCGCGGCTGAAGGACATCGGCGGCCAGCCCGCGGACACCATCGCCGAACTCGCCAAGCCCTCGCGCTGCATCCTCATCGCGGTGTTCAGCACGGCCCAGGTCGAGGACGTGATCGAGAACCATCTGCTGCCGGCGCTCGGCGAAGGCTCGAACAAGATCGTCATCTGCATGAGCACCGTCGATCCGGATCAGGTTGCGGCGCTCGCGGCCCGCGTGATCCCGCGCGGCATCCGCTATCTCGACGTGCCGGTGTCGGGCACCAGCGAGCAGGTGCGCCAGGGCGACGGCGTCGCGCTGATCGGTGGCGATGCAAAGATTGCGGACGAAGTCAGCGACCTGTTCGACGCGCTGTTCGTGCGGCGTTTTCACGTCGGGAAAATCGGCGACGGCGGCCGCGCCAAACTGGCGGTCAACCTGATCCTCGGCCTCAACCGGCTGGCGCTGGCCGAAGGCCTGGTATTCGCGGAGAAGCTCGGCCTCGATCCGGCGGCCTTCCTGGCGGTCGCCAAGGGCTCGGCCTCCTATTCGCAGGTCATGGAGACCAAGGGCCACAAGATGGTGCGTGGCGATTTCGCGCCGGAAGGCCGGGTCAAACAGACCCTCAAAGACGCCCACCTGATGCTCGATCAGGCCAAGGCCGTTGGGCAGACGCTGTCGGTGCTCCAGGTCCACGCGGATGTGCTTGAAGCCTGCGTCAAGGCAGGCGAAGCTGAACTGGATAACAGCGCCATCATAAAAGAAGTGCGCCGCCGGGGATCAAAGCCGTAAAGGCACCCTCCCCAAGGCTGCGCCAGGGGAGAATCGCCGTGAAGAAAATCGCGCTCGTAGTGGGTCTGCTGCTTGCCGCCGGATTGAGCCGGCCGGCGCCCGCGCAAGACTACCCGCAACAGACCATCAAGTTCGTCATCGCCTTCGGGCCGGGCGGCGGCGCCGACATCATCGGCCGCATCCTCGCCGAGGCGATGCAGCGCAAGATGGGCAAGGCCGTGATCGTCGAGAACAAGCCGGGCGCCGGCGGCATTTTGGGCAATGACGCGGTCGCGCACGCGACGCCGGACGGCTACACGCTCGGCGTTATGACGGCGGGTCAGATTATCGCCGCCGTCACCAAGAAGAACATGCCCTACGACACCAACACCGCTTTCGCGCCGGTGTCGCAGATCGCCACCGCCAGCTTGATGGTCGTGGTGCGGCCCGACTTTCCCGCTAACAATGTGAAAGAGTTGATCGCCGCCGCCAAGAAAGAACCGAACAAGATCGTGTTCGCCAGTCCCGGCTTCGCCGCCACTCAGCATTTCGCCGGCGAGATGTTCAAGCAGGTCGCGGGCATCGAACTGCTGCACGTGCCGTACAAAACGTCGCCCGAAGCGATCAACGCCGTGCTCGGCAAACACGCGGATGTGCTGTTCGACACCGTGTCGGCGCTCATCGGTCAGGTTCAGAGCGGCCAGCTCAAGGCGCTCGCCGTGACCGGCAAAGAACGCTTCCCCGCGGTGCCGGATGTGCCGTCGGCGATGGAATCCGGCGTGATGCCCGGTTACGACGTCACCACCTGGTACGGCGTGTTCGCGCCGGCCGGCACGCCGCCCGCCGTGATCGCCAAACTGAACAAAGTGCTCAACGAGGCATTGCAGGAAGAAGACGTCAAGAAGCGCATGGCCGCGGTCGGCGTTCTGGTGAAAGGCTCGACGCCAGACGAGTTCGGCGCCTTCCTCGCCAGCGAATACAAGCGCTGGGACAAGGTGCGCGAAGCGGCGGGGATTGCCCCGCAATAGCTAGCTGCGCGTGACCTTCACCGGCCCGCCCTGCTCCATCGATTTGATGATCGCTTCGAAGGCGCCGGCGACGTCGAGCATGTCGTCGGCGGTCACCGCGAAAGGCGAGCCGGTCTCGACCGCCTCGGCGAACGACTCCAGCAGCACGCCAAGCGAATCCACGGCCGGATAGACCTTCGTTTCCGGCGGTTGTCCGACCAATGCCGTCGTCAGCACAGTTTCGTCGCGTGCCTCGGCCCAGCCTTTGGTGCCGAACGCCATGACGCGCCAGTAAGCCGGCGCGGCGCGCACGGTGGCGAGCACGCCGGTGGCGCCACTTTCGAACTGCACCAGCGCCGTCGCGGCGTCGCGCGGATCCGGCGGCGCCTTCTGCCGGTACAGCTTGGCATCGACATTCACAATCGGCCCGGCGAGATTGACCATCGCGTCGATCACATGCAGCCCCGCGCCGGTCATGCCACCGCCCGGCGATTCATTCGGATCGTCGCGCCAGCCACCGAGCACGCGCGTCGAGTGCTCATTCGTGAAATTGGCTTCAATATGCATCACCTCGCCGATGATGCCGTCGGCGACCACGCGCTTGAGTTCGCGCATCGACGAAAAACAGCGCTTGTTGTTGCCGAGGCCGAACACCACGCCGGCCTTCTGCGCCGCCCGCACGGCCTTTGCCGCCTCACCGCGCGTCAGCGCCAGCGGCTTTTCCGACCAGATCGGCTTGCCAAGCGCGGCGACGGCGGAAATCTGCTGTACGTGCAGCGAATGCGGCGTCGCCAGGAACACCGCCTGGACGCGCGGATCGGCGATGGCCTCGTCGAAATCGGTCGACAGCTCGAAGCCCTTAGCCTTGGCGAAATCCGCCACCAGTTCCGGCTCCTTACTGACACCGCGGATGAAGTGCAGGCGCTTGCTCTTGCCCTGTGTGGATTCAACGATGTTCTTGCCCCAACGTCCGAGGCCGATCACGGCGGCATTGATCATGATGAAAATCTTCTGTCAGGCTGGCGGGAGAAATTACGGCGTGGTCTATTTAGAACACGCAAGACTGCGAGCGCAACGGCAACAACGGCGCCTTCGAGGAAACAACATGGACGACAAGCAATACGAGCGCGGCCTGAAGCTGCGCACCGAAATGTTCGGCGCGGACGCGGTCGGCAACCGCATGAACGCCTTCGGCGAGTTCGGCAAGCCGCTGCAGCACATCATCAATTCATATGCCTATGGTGACGTCTGGAGCCGCACGGCGCTGGAGCCTGCCACCAAGTCGCTCGCCATGATTGCGATGATGGCCGCGGCCGGCCACGCCAACGAGTTACGCGTGCACCTCAAAGGAGCGGTGAAGAACGGCTGCACGCCGGAGCAGATCCAGGAAGTGCTGCTGCTGCTCACGTTGTATTGCGGCATCCCGGCGTCGAACGAAGCCCACCGCATCGCGACCGAGGTGCTGAGGGAAGAAGGGAAGATCACTTAAGCTGTCATTCCGGGTGCGCGTAGCGCGAACCCGGAATCCAGAGCCACAACGTGACGCCCCTGGATTCCGGGTCCGGCCTTCGGCCGTCACTGAATAACTATTTGGCAGCCAGCTTCGCCGCGTCCGCCTGAACGCTGGCATCGATCAGTGTCGCGGTCGGCACCGTCTTCGGAATGACACCGGCTTTGACGAACAGTTCCTGCATCCAGTCGATGCGGTCGGCCGGAATCGGCAGCGCCGGGTCCATCTGTTTCTCGCGAATGGCCTGGTCGGTGATGAACTCGGCGCGCTTGTCGTCCGGCTTGGCCTGCGTCATTTCGTGCGCGAGCTTGATGGTCACGTCGCGATTGGCGGCCGCGTATTTATAAGCGTCCATTTCGGCGGCGACGAACTTCACCAGATCGTCACGGCGCTCGGCCAGCACCTTGCTGTTGGTGGCGATGCACAGCCGCAGGAATTTTGGCACCGCGACGCCGCCTTTGGCCAGCACCTTGACGTTCGGCGGCATGATCGGCTCGAACTCGTTCGAGACCACCGCGGCATCGACAATGCCCGCGACCAACGACTTGTACCGGTCCAGATCGGCGCCCTGCGTCGCCAGCTTCACGTCGGCGAACGGCACGTCGGCGGCGTCCAGCATGCCACGGAACAACAGGTCGGGCAGCGAACCGGGCGACGAAATCGCGACGTTCTTGCCCTTGAGGTCGGCGAGCGAATTGATTTCCGATTTGGCCAGCACGACTTGGGGCACGCCGGGCCAGGTGCAGCCGACGATCTTGACGCCGGTGCCGCGCACGCCGGCGACGATGGATTCCGCCGCGCCCATGTCGACGCTGTCGATCTCGCCGGAGATCAGCGCCTTCATCAGCGTGGCGCCGGCCTTGATCTGGAGAATCTCGACCTTCAGACCACGCTTGGCGGCGAAGCCGCCTTTGTCGACCATGCCGATGAAGCCGGAATCGCTCTTGGCTTCAAGAATGCCATGCTTCCAGACTTTATCCTGCGCATGAGCGGCGCTGAAACCGCCGAGCAGCATCACGGCGATGATGAATGGCTTGAACATGAATCCTCCGATTTTTTCTTGATTATATGCGAAATTCGATGCCGCGCTTGTTGCCCTGCGAGACATTGAGAAACAACTCATCGGGCGTCGGCTTTTTCTTGATCAGTCCTTGCTCGTGCGAATAGCCGATCAGCGCGTCCAGATTCTTCCTGTTGGCGGCGCTCAGGCCGTATTCCCAAGGATCGGGGCCGAGCAGATTTTCCTGCTCCTCCCAGGCGTCGCGATACCAGGCCAGCGGCACGATGCGCGGGTTCTGCATGCGCTGCATCGCCATCGCCTTGGCTTCGTTGAACGCCTTGTACAGACTGACGGCGATCCAGGGATGCTGCTCGGCCAATTCCTGCTTGATGCCGAGCACGTGCATGATCGGGAAGATGCCGGTTTTCTTGAAGTAGGCCATCTCCTCCGCCTTGGAGTCGGGAAACAGCCGCGCCACGCGCGGGTCACCCGCAATAAAGGGCTTGATCAGATCGGAATGCAGCACGGCGTCGAGTTCGCCTTCGGCCAGCATGGTCTCGACCGATTTGTCGTCCGGCAGCCGCGTCAGCTTGAAATCGGCGGGCATTTTAACGTCGACGTCGTTTTCAAGCTCGGCAAACCATTCGTTCGATTTCGCCGGCACGCCGTAGTCGTGTTCGAGATGGCCGCGCATCCACAGCACCGCCGTGGTCATCAGCGTCTTGACGCCGATCTTCTTGCCGATCAGGTCGCTGGGCTTCTTGATGCCCTTGGCCGTGTTGATGAAGATGAAGCCGTGGCGAAACCGCCGATGCAAAAACACCGGAATAGCGCGCACCGGCCAGTCGTTGTCGTGCGCGGCGAGATAACCGGAGCCCGACACTTCGGCAACGTCGAATTCGCGGTCGCGCAGAAAACGCCAGTGCCGCGTCGCCGAATCCATTTTGGTCAGGATGGTGAGGTCGATGCCGTCGGGCTGCACCCGTCCGTCCATCAGCGGGCGCACGATCTCGTAATCGCCGCAAGCCAGAGAGAGCTGAAGTTTTTTCATGTCAATGCCCCGTCGCCAGAGCGGCGAGCTTAGCAGCTTCGCCTGGCAATTGATTGCCGCGCCAGACCACGTGCAGGTCCGGGCGCAGCAGCAGCAGATCGCAACCATAGAGCTCGCGCGGCCGCTCTTCGTTGATGTCCAGCGCATGGAAGGGTGCGCCGAGTTCGGCGAAGGACCGCGCCAATGGCGCGCTATTGGCCTCGCTGCCGGCCAGCCGCAGCAACGTATAGCCGTCGCCGATCTTGTCATGCAGCGCGCTGCCGTCGGCGAGCCAGACGTGCGGCAGCCGCGCGCCGGGCCAGGTGGTTGGCACGTAGGTCATGAATTCGTGCGGCGGACCCTCGCCCGCCTCCGCCGCGATTATCGGCGAGCCGACGTAGCGATAGCCAAGTTCGGCGCCGATCATCTCGTTGCTCTTGCGTTGTTCGACATTGGCGACGCGTGTGAGAGCGGCGCGGGTCTCGGCGCCCTCCGGCGTATTGTCGCGGATGTTCGGTCTGTACATCGCGCGCCAGGCGCGGCGGCCGCGCGAGGCCTGGCGCGACGCCTCGACGTTGTGCGCGCCGATCTGGCGGCGCTCGACCTCATAGGATTCGAGCAGCTTCGGCCCGCCCCACCCCTGCAGCGTCGCGGCAAGTTTCCAGGATAGATCGTTGGCATCGCCGACGCCGCTGTTCATGCCGAGGCCGCCGGTGGGAATCACGAGATGTACGGCATCTCCGGCAAGAAAAATGCGGCCGTCGCCGTATTTGTCCGCCAGCAGCAGGTTCTGCCGCCATTGGCCGACCGACAGCATCTCGTATTGCATCGGCATGGCAACGGTCTTTTCGAACTGCGTCGCCATATCGGCGTCGGTGTCGACCACCGCATGCAACGTGAAGTGCTTCGTCGAATCCTGCACGATGAGAAACGTCGCGCGGTCATCGGCGACGTGATAATGCCGCCCCTTGCCGATCGGAATGCGGTCGAACAAATCGTCGCATTTGAACAGCGCCTGGCGGAACTGCATCAAATTGGCGTCGCCCTGCAATTTGATGCCGAGCTGGCGGCGCACCAGGCTGGAACCGCCGTCACAGCCGACCAGATAATCGGCGCTGATCTGGTCGATGGCGCCGCCGCGCTTGACGCGGGCCCGCACCGAATGGGCGTCTTGCTCGAAGCCCTGAAACTCGCAGCCATAGCGCACGTCGACGTTCGGCATGCCGTCGGCCACCGACTTCAGCAGCGGCTCCAGCGTGTATTGCGAGATCAGTTGATACGGCTCGAGCGGCAGCGTGCCGTCATTGTGGCCGGCGATTTCGGCCTGCGCCTGCGCCACCGACGGATAAGGCAATTGCAGCAGCGGCGGCTCGACCAGCGAGGTGACGATGAACACGTCCATGGGCACGTCGCGCGGAAATCCGGCGTCGCGGATTTTTTGCGACAGCCCCATGCGCCGGTAGATCTCCATGGTGCGGGCGTTGCATCGCTCCATCTTCGGCAGGAACTGGGGAGCGGCTTTCTGCTCCAGCAGGATGCAGCGCACGCCGCGGCGGCCGAGGTCGATGGCGAGGGTCAGGCCGACCGGTCCGGCGCCGACGATGATGACTTGCGTGTCCAAGAGGCGATTCCAAATTTGGCCGTCGGGGGCGGCAACCTAGCACGTTGGCCGTCCGCGCAAAGCCCTGGATTTACAATGAAATCCCGGCTTAACGGCACCTTAAACCGGCCCGCATAGCGTCCGCTGCGGGGAGACCGGCGCGCGTGTGCTGCCGCCGGCTTTTAGTGGGTTGCGTATGGCGGGTCGGGGACAATCGGGTGGGCGTCGCGAGCCCGTGTTCGACAGCAGCCCCGAGCTGCGCGTCGGCCCGGCCGAGCGCAGCGCGCCGGAACCGGATCGTCCCGCACCCAAGCCTCGCCGCAAAAAGAAGAAGAAAGGCGCGCGCGGTGGCGGTGGCGGCGGCAAACGCCGTTCGCTGATCGGGCGCATGACCTATTGGGCGCTGGTGGCCGGGCTGTGGGTCGTCATCGGCGGCGTCGGCGCCGTTGCCTATGTCGGCGCGCATCTGCCGCCGATCCAGTCGCTGGAGATTCCCAAGCGCCCGCCCTCGATCCAGATCAACGACGACGCCGGCAAGGCGCTCGCCCGCCGCGGCGACCAGGCCGGCGAAATCATCACGCTGAAAGAACTGCCGCCCTATGTCCCCAAGGCCTTCGTCGCCATCGAGGACCGGCGCTTCTACGAGCATTACGGCGTCGATCCGCTTGGCATCGGCCGCGCTTTGGTCGCCAACATTCTGCATCGCGGCGTGGCCCAGGGCGGCTCCACGCTGACGCAGCAATTGGCGAAAAATCTGTTTCTGACGCAAGAACGTACGATCACCCGCAAGCTGCAAGAAGTCATGCTCGCGATCTGGCTGGAGCGTAAATTCAGCAAGACGCAGATTCTCGAACTATATCTGAACCGCGTTTATTTCGGCTCCGGAGCCTACGGCATCGAGCAGGCCGCGCTGCATTATTTCGGCAAGTCCGCCAAACAGTTGAACGTCGGCGAAGCGGCGATGCTGGCCGGCCTGGTGAAGTCGCCGACGCGGCTGGCGCCGAACCGCAACTACGAGGCCGCGGCGCAACGCGCGCGGATGGTACTCGCGGCGATGACCGATCTCGGCTTCATCACCGCGTCGAACGAGAAAATCGCCATCAGCAAGCCACCGCGTGTCGTGGCGCAGTCCGGCAACGGCGCGGTCAACTACGTCGCCGACTGGGTGACGGACGTGCTCAACGACGTCATGGGCCACGTCGAGGAAGACGTCGTGGTGCAGACCTCGATCGATTCCGCCTTGCAGGGCAGCGCCGAACGGTCGCTGACCGAAGAACTCGCCGCCAAAGGCGACAAGGGCAATGTCAGTCAAGGCGCGCTGGTGGCCATGACGCCGGACGGCGCCGTGCGCGCCATGGTCGGCGGCCGCAATTACGGCGAAAGCCAGTTCAACCGCGCGGTCGCGGCCAAGCGTCAGCCCGGCTCGGCGTTCAAGGCCTTCGTCTACCTCACCGCCATCGAGCACGGCCTCACGCCCAACACGGTGCGCGAGGACAAGCCCATCACCGTGAAGGGCTGGTCGCCGGAGAACTACACGCACGAATATTTCGGCCCGGTGACGCTGACCAAGGCGCTGGCCATGTCGCTCAACACCGTGTCGGTACGGCTGACCATGGAGTTCACGCCGATGGCCGTGATCCGCACGGCGCACCGGCTCGGCATTTCATCGAAGCTGGAACCCAACGCTTCGATCGCGCTCGGCACCTCCGAAGTCTCGATCCTGGAAATGGTCGGCGCCTTTGCACCCTTCGCCAATGGCGGATACGCGGTGCAGCCGCACGTCATCGAACGTGTGACGGCGTCCAACGGCAAGATTCTTTACAACCGTAACGACATGCAGCTCGGCCGCATCATCGAGGCGCGTTACGTCGCCATGATGAACCAGATGATGCAGGAAACGCTGACCATCGGTACCGCGCACAAGGCGGCGCTGCCGGGCTGGCCCGCGGCCGGCAAGACCGGCACTTCGCAGGATTTCCGCGACGCCTGGTTCATCGGCTTCACCGGACATCTGGTCACCGGCGTCTGGCTCGGCAATGACGACAACACGCCGACCAAGAAAGTGACCGGCGGCGGCCTGCCGGTGGATATCTGGAGCCGCTTCATGCGCGACGCGCATCAGGGCGTGCCTGTTATCGGCCTGCCCGGTCCGCCGGACACCGGCCTCATGTCAGGACTGTTCGGCAATTCGCGGGCACCGGCGCAAGCTCAACCGCAGGCCGACAACCCGTTGCCGCCGGCTGGCGTCGGACAAACGGCGGCCCGCTCGACCGATGGCAATGGCGGCGGCCTCGACGGCTGGCTGATCAACAATCTGTTCGGCCGCGGAAATTAATGTTTGGCGACGCTGGCGCGCAGCCGGCGCGTCGATAACCAAATGACCAGCGTGGCGCAGCCCATGGTCGCAACAATGGCCGCGAGCGGCCAGGCATTGGCGCCCAGCAACCAGCCGGTCAACGCGCCACTCAGCGCGGCGACGCTCTGCTGGACAAATCCAAGCAACGACGACGCCGCGCCCGCGCGCTCCGGAAACGGTGTCATGGCGCCGGCAATCGCTTGCGGTAACACCATGCCGAGCCCGGCGAGATAGACCGCGACCGGCAGCACCAGAGACGCCGCCGTGGCAAAGCCAAGCGCAATCGCCGCCACCATCGCAAGGCCGCCGATGGCGAGCGTCACCGAACCGACGCCCATCATGCCGTCGAGACCCAGCCGCATCACCAGCCGCGCCGCCAATGTCGCGCCGGTCATGTAGCCCACCGACCCGACCGCGAAGGCGAAACCGAAACTGAACGGCGACAGACCGTAGAGATTTTGCAGCACGAAGGACGCGCCGGAAATCCAGGCGAACAGTCCGGCGTAGCTTGCCGTGGCAAGACCGAGATAAGCCAGATAGGCCGGGTTGCGCGCCACGGCGCGATAGGACGTGAACATACTCGACGGCGACACCGGTTCGGCGGCGCGTTCGCGCAAGGTTTCCGGCAACAGCAGCCAGACGATCGCCGAGCCGATCAGGCCGGCGATCACCAGCGTCACGAAGATCGAGCGCCAGCCGAAGCCGCTTTGTAGAATGCCACCAGCAACCGGCGCCAAAACCGGCGCCAGCGCCATCACCGACCCGATCAGCGACAGCTCGCGTCCGGCGCGCGCGCCGGCATAAAGATCGCGCACGATAGCGCGCGCTAACACGATGCCGCCGCAGCCGCCGAGGCCCTGGAAGAAGCGCGCGACGATCAGCATCTCGACGGAGGTCGACAGCGCGCAGGCCAGACTCGCGAGGCAATACAGCGCCAGCGCCACGATCAGCACCGGCTTGCGGCCATGCCGGTCCGACACCGGCCCATAGAATATCTGGCCGACGGCGAAGGCGATCAGGTAGGCCGAGATGGTGAGCTGGACTTGCGGCGTCGAGGCGCCGAGTTGCCGCGCGATGTCCGGCAGCGACGGCAGGTACATGTCGGTGGTGAGCGGCGCAATCGCGCTCAGGGCCGCGAGCAACGCCGTGAGCGCAAAAGTACCGGGCCGCAGCATGTATGGATCGTCCGCACCGAATGAGGCGTCTGTCTATCTGACGCAGCCGCGCGAGGCTAGCTTGCCTTGTCCGCCATGCCATAGCGGTGTAGCGCGGTTCCCTGTGCGTCGAGCCAGGCCTTGGCGCGGTCCATATCCGGACAGATGCGTGCGACCACCCGCCAGAACGCGCGCGAATGGTTCATCTCGACCAGATGCGCCACTTCGTGCGTAGCGAGATAGTCGAGCACGAAAGTCGGCGCCAGGATCAACCGCCACGAGTAAGACAGCGCGCCGGTGGTCGAGCACGAACCCCAACGGCTGGCCTGATCGCGGATCGAGACGCGCTTGACGGTGACGCCGAGCACCGCCGCCGCGCGTTTACTGGCGATCTCCAACTCCGCTTTGGCTTCGCGCTTGAGATAGTCGCGCACCCGGCGCGGCACGTGCGGCTCCGAGCCGGCGACGCACAGCAGATGCTCGCCGGTCTCGGTGACTTCGGTCCACACCGTGCCGCGTGCGCCACGGCGGTGCTCGATGCGGTGCTCGACCCCCCGCAGCGGCAAAATCGTGCCATGGCTGAACGGCAACGCCTGCGGCAACCGTTGCAGCCGCGCCGCGATCCAGGCGCCGTTCTTCTGCGCAAATTCGGTGGCCTGCTTGACGCTGCCGCGCGGCGGCATCGACAGCACGACTTCGCGGGTGGTGGAGTGAATGCGCAATGTGTAGCGCCGCGCGCGCGGATGACGGCGCAGACGCACCTGATAGATCTCGCGTTCGAACGCGACGGCGATCGACACCGGTTCGCTGGTGCGGCGGAAGAACAAGGCGCGGAGCGGCAGAGACATCGTCAGCCCAGAATCAGGTCGGGCCGTCAGTCTGGCACAAAGCCGCGATCAATGCGCGGCTTCGGTTTTCTTGGCCGGCGCACGCTTGGTGCCGCCGCCTTTGCCGCCGTTGTTCGACAACACGAAGTCGGCGATGCGCGGCGCGATTTCCGAACGGAAGCGCGAGCCGTTGAAGACGCCGTAGTGGCCGACGCCCGGCTGCAGATAATGCACCTTCATCGGGGCCGGGATGTTGGGGCAGAGCTTGTGGGTTGCTTCGGTCTGGCCGACGCCGGAAATATCGTCGTGTTCGCCTTCGACCGTCAGCAGCGCGACACGTTCGATCATGCCGGGATCGATCATGCGGCCGCGATGCGTCATCTCGCCCTTCGGCAGCGAGTGCTTGATGAAGACGGTATCGACGGTTTGCAGATAGAACTCGGCAGACAGATCCATGACCGCGAGATATTCGTCGTAGAAATCCTTGTGCTTCGCGGCGCTATCGCCGTCGCCCTTCACCAGATTGCGGAACAGTTCGCGATGCGCCTCGAGATGGCGGTCGAGATTCATCGACACGAAGCCGGAAAGCTGCAGGAAGCCCGGGTAGACGTCGCGCATGACGCCGGCATTCGGGAACGGCACCTTGGTGATGACGTGCGAGCGGAACCACTCCAGCCCGCGGCTTTCGGCGAGCTTGTTGACACCGTTCGGATTGACGCGGGTGTCGATCGGGCCGCCCATCAGCGTCATCGAATGCGGCACGTAAGGGTCCTTGTCGGCTTCCATCAGCGCGACCGCGGCCAGCACCGGCACCGACGGCTGGCACACCGCGATCATGTGACAGTCGCCGCCGAGGAAGTGCGAAATCGAGATGATGTAGTCGATATAGTCGTCGAGATCGAAGCGGCCTTCCGACACCGGTACCGAGCGCGCATTGCGCCAGTCGGTGATGTAGACGTCGTGATTGGGCAGGAAGGCTTCGACCGTGCCGCGCAGCAGCGTGGCGTAATGGCCCGACATCGGCGCGACGATGAGCAATTTGGGTTGAGGGCGGCGCGGCACATTGGTGAAAGCGCGCTCGAAATGCAGCAGGCGGCAGAACGGCCGCTCCCACACCGTGTTGATATGGACCGGCACGCGCTCGCCGCCGACCAAGGTGGAATCGATGTGCCATTCGGGCCGGCCGTAGCGGCGCGTCACGCGCTCGAACAGTTCGGCGGCGGCGGCGACCGACTTGCCGTACTGCGTGTGCGCGAAGGGGTTGGCCGGGTTCTTGAAGAACAGCTTTGTGGCGTCGGCGAAGGCGCGCGACGGATCAAGCGCGGCATGGCCCATTTCATAGAACCAGTACATCGGCGTCGCGAGCAGACTTGCACTGTCGCCGGGAAGCTTGGCTGCCCCGTCGAATTCTCCAATCGGCATCGGCTTATGTCCCCGGCCTATGCTGCACTGCGGCAGGCTGTCGCTTTTTGCTCATTGGGTCAACCTAGCGATAAGTCCTTGGCGTCCCGTTTACATCGTCCGAGGGCATTAAATATCGTTTATTTTCAGTAGTTCCCGCGCTCCCGCGGCGGAGCATTCCGCGCCGCATCGCGTTACAGTGACCACCATGCCGAGGCCTGACCCTTCCGACACCCACCAACGCCGCAACGTGCGCCTCGACACGCTGGTGCGGCTGCGCTGGCTCGCCGTCATCGGCCAGACCACCGCGGTGCTGGTGGTCAATTACGGGCTGGATTTCGACCTGCCGCTCTATGCCTGTCTCGCCGTCATCACGCTGTCGGCCTGGCTCAACATCGCGCTGCGGCTACGCTTTCATCTGACGCAGCGGCTCGAGCCCGACCGCGCCGCCTGGCTGCTCGCCTTCGACATCGCCGAACTGGCGGGGCTGCTGTTCCTGACCGGCGGCCTGCAGAACCCGTTCGCCTTCCTGTTCCTCGGGCCCGTGCTGCTGTCGGCGACCGCGTTGCCGCCGCGTTTCACGCTGCTGCTCGGCGCTTTCGCCGTGGCCTGCGCCACCCTGCTGGTGTTCGTGCATTACCCGCTGCCGTGGGACAGCGACGACCCGCTGCAACTGCCGCCGATCTACATGATGGGCGTCTGGCTCTCGATCCTGCTCGCCATCGGCTTCATCGGCGTCTACGCTTGGCAGATCACCGAGGAAGCACGCCAGCTCAGCGACGCCTTGGCCGCGACCGAACTGGTGCTGGCGCATGAGCAGCATCTGTCGCAACTCGACGGTCTGGCAGCCGCCGCTGCCCACGAACTCGGCACGCCGCTGTCGACCATCTCGGTAATCGCCAAGGAACTGGAGAACGCGATTCCCGCCGACGCGCCGCACGGCGAGGACGTGCGTCTACTGCGCGAACAGGCGGCGCGCTGTCGCGATATCCTGGCCAAGATCACGGAACTGTCGAGCGGCGAGCCGTTCGACCGCGTTCCGCTGACCGCACTGATCGAGGAAGTGGTGGCGCCGCATCGCGACTTCGGCGTCGCCATCGCCGTCGCCATGCCGGAGGACCGCGCCACCGAGCCGCTGGGCGCGCGCAATCCGGCGATCCTCTACGGCCTCGGCAACATCCTGGAGAACGCGGTCGACTTCGCCCACGAGCGCGTCGATGTCGCCGCGCTTTGGACCGACGAGACGATCGACGTCACCATCACCGACGACGGGCCGGGCTTTGCGTCGGAAATCCTGGCGCGCATCGGCGAGCCTTACGTCACCACCCGCCGCCGCACGCCGAACGCCAATGACGAGGAACCGAGCGGGCTGGGTCTGGGTTTTTTCATCGCCAAGACCCTGCTGGAGCGTTCCGGCGCCACACTCACGTTCGCCAATCGGACCCTGCCGGACCGGGGCGCCATCATCAAATTGCGCTGGCGAAGGGCCGATTTCGAACGTTCTTTGACCTTCGCCGGCACCTGACGGGCCTTATTTCGCCATTTTTACGCTGTGTTTATACAGCCGCGCAGGCTATATAAAGCTTGGCTTAAAGGGCGGGTGAACAGCGTGGACATGGTCATTGGCGACATCGCCGAAGCGGCGGTGAAAATCGAGATCCCCGGTGAGCGTTCGGTCCTGATCGTCGAGGACGACCGGTCGTTTCTGCAGCGGCTGGCCAAGGCGCTGGAGAGCCGCGGCTTTGCCGTGACCACCGCCGAATCGGTGGCCGACGGCCTGTTGCAGGTCGAGCGCGGCGCGCCGGCTTTCGCGGTGGTCGACATGCGGCTCGGCGACGGCAGCGGCCTCGACGTCATCTCGGCGCTCAAGCGGCGTCGACCCGATGCTCGCGGCATTGTTCTTACCGGCTACGGCAACATCGCCACCGCCGTCACCGCGGTAAAGCGCGGG
>CAITEM010000498.1 GCA_903891395.1 uncultured Hyphomicrobiales bacterium
AGCCCGGCGATGATGACCCATAGCGGCTCGGCCAGCGTCAGCACGATGCCCAGCGTCCACATCGCAAAATTGGCCATCATGAAATGGCGGCGGCCGAACCGGCCGACGACCCAGCCGGCCAGCGGCGTCAGCACCGAGCCGCTCAGATACACGACGAAGATGGTGCCGAGCGCGGTCGCCGACAGATTGTATGGCGCGGCGGCGAGACGGAAACTGATGAAGCTGAAGGTGGCGATGAAATTGAACAGCACGCCGAAGCCGACCGCGTAGGTGGCGACCAGTTGCGGATTGCGGAAGTGGCCGAGCATCTGCTTGAGCGAAGCGCCGAGGCCTTCCGAGCGTACGAATTTCTTCTCGGGCGGCAGCAGGAACGCCACCGCGATGGCGCAAGCCAGCGTGATCGCCGCCAGCAGCGATACCGCGCCGCGCCAGCCGATGATGTCGGAAAACACGCCGGTGATCAGGCGTCCGGTGAAGCCGCCGATGCTGGCGCCCGATGAGTAGACGCCGGCCGCGGTGGTGGCCTCATGGCGCGGCCATTCCTCGCCGATATAGGCGATAATGACGACGAATACCGGAGGCATGATCACGCCCTGGGCGAAACGCCAGAACACCAGTTGCGGCAATGTTGACGACATCGCCGCCATGAAGGTCGGGATCGTGAGAATGAACATCGCGGTGATGATGACGCGCTTGCGGCCGATGACGTCGGCGGCGGCGCCGGTGAACGGCGCGACGATGGCGACCGCGAGCGTGCCGGCGGTGACGACCGTTGCCACATCGGCCGCGCCGGCGTGGAACACGTCCGACAGCAGCGGCAGGATCGCCTGCATCGAATACAGATTGATGAAGCAGCACAGGCCGGTGAGGAACACCGCGAACTGCCGCGTCGTCAGAAATCGGCTGGTGGCGGCGTTCATGGTTGGGAACCGGCGGAAGGTGGCCGCGAAGCTATGCCCTGATTTCGCCGCCGCGGCAAAGGGGAGGGGCTGCGGAGCAGCGCGCCATGAGATGCATAGCTAATGCTTCGTCGCTCCGGGACGACGCGACGCGCCTGGGATGACGGCACTAAAGGCCAAGTGCCGCCCGTGCGCGGCGCACCGTATCGTTGGGCGTGCCGGAGGCATCGACCGCCCGCCACGCCATCGTGCCGAGATCGTATTGCTCCTGCTGAAGCGCGACCGTCGCGTCGGCATCGGAGGCATCGCCGATGCGCGCGCCGACGCGGCCGACGCGGGTATCGAGAGCCGCGGTCAGAAACAGGCCGTGGAACCTGACGTCGCCGGCGGCCTGTTCGATCTCGGCGCGCTCTTGGGCATTGGCGAAGACCGCGTCGACGATGGCGGAGTGACCGGCGGCGAGCACGCGCTTCGCCTTGGCCATGAGCGATGCGTAGACACGCGCAGTGACCTCGCGCGTATAGGCGGCCTGCGGCAATTTGTCGGTCTCGGCCACGCCGAACATCGTCTTGCGTTCGACGTCGCTGCGCAGCCAGACCGCGCCGGGGGCGGGAAGAATGGCGGACGCGAGCGAACGCGCCAATACCGACTTGCCGGTGCCCGACAGGCCGCCGACCGCGATCAGCCTCGGCGCGGGCGGCAGCAATAGCGTGCCGGCCAGCGCGAAATAATCGCGCGCGCTTTGCGCGACGCGAGGATCGTGCCGCGCCGCCGTCACCTTGGCGCGGATCGCGGCGCGCAACGACAAGAACAGCGGCAGGGCCGCCAGCGCGTCGAGATCGCCGTCACGCCGCGTCTCGCCGAGATAGCGGTTGAACACGACGTTCGCCGGCATCGTCAGACCGCGCGCGATCAGGTCCATCAGCAGGAAGGCGAGGTCGTAGAGCACGTCGGTGGTGGCGAAGGCCGGGTTGAACTCCAGTGCGTCGAACAGCACCGGCTGGCCGTCGAGCCGCACGATGTTGCCGAGATGCAGGTCGCCGTGGCATCGGCGCACGAAGCCGTTGCGTTCGCGTGCAACCAGCAGCGCACGGGTTTTGTCGAGCGCCAGGCGTGTCGCTTCGGCCAGCGCGTTGACCGATGCCGGCGGAAACAGATCGTGCGCCGCGACCAGGTCCTCTTCGTTCTGGGCCGCGATCTTGCGCAGCGCGTCGGCGAAATTCGTGTCCTTTACGGCCGCCGCGGCCTCGTGTGCTTTCGCCACCACGCGGCCGAGCGCCTCCGCGAGTGCCGCATCGATCTCGCCGGCGTCGGCCAGATGATCGAGCGATTGGTTCTCGTCGAAACGCGCCATCTCGACCGCCCATTCCACCGGCGCGCCTGCGCCGCCGATGGCAAGGCCGTCGCCCTCGCGCGTGATCGCCACCACGCAGCGATAGATCTGCGGTGCATAAGGGCGGTTGACGGCAATCTCGGCATCGCAGGCGGCCTTGCGCTTGTCCAGCGTCGAGAAATCCAGAAACGGAAACGTCACCGCGCGCTTGATCTTGAGTGCGCGCTTCTCCGTCAGGAACACGCAGGCCGCGTGGGTATCGATCCGTTTGACCGCCGCGCCGCCATGCGTCGCCGGATCGGCCAGGAAATCGATCACGGGCTGTTGGGTCCGGTCCGCCAAATGTTACCGCCTTGTCATCAAATGAACTATTTACCGGGCCGGACGTTTGCATGCCGGGACGGCGATCATTTGAGAAATATCATTGCATGCTTGCTCTGACCGTCCAGCCCGGCCTCGCCAATTCCCTGCAACTCGATACGGTCCCACCGCCGCCCGCAAGCGACGGCGCCGTGCTGGTCCGCGCCTTGGCGCTCGGCATCTGTGGCACCGATCGCGAAATCATCAATGGCGACTATGGCTGGGCGCCGCCCGGCGCGCAGCGGCTGATCCTCGGTCATGAATCGCTCGGCCGCGTCGAAAGCGCCCCCGCCGGCTGCGGTTTTACGGCTGGCGACCTGGTGGCCGGTATCGTGCGGCGGCCCGACCCGGTGCCGTGCCCGGCCTGCGCGGCCGGCGAATGGGACATGTGCCGCAACGGCCAATATACCGAGCGCGGCATCAAGCAGCGCAACGGCTACGGCAGCGAGCAATTCCGCGTCGAGCCTGACTTCCTCATCAAGCTCGATCCCGCGCTCGACACGCTCGGCGTGCTGCTGGAGCCGACCAGCGTGGTCGCCAAGGCCTGGGAGCAGATCGAGCGCATCGGCAGCCGCGCCGCGGCCTGGCAGCCCCGCGTTGCCCTCGTGACCGGCGCCGGTCCGGTCGGCCTGCTGGCGGCCTTCTTGGGCCTGCAGCGCGGGCTCGACGTGCATCTGTACGATCACAATGCCGACGGGCCCAAGCCCATACTGGCGCGGTCGCTCGGCGCGACCTATCACGCCAAGCCGCCGAAGGACCTGAGTCCGGACATCGTAATAGAGTGCACCGGCGCCGATGCAGTGGTGCTCGACGTGCTCGGCATCGGCGGCTCCGACAGCATCGTCTGTCTGACCGGCGTGTCGTCGGGCGGCCGCTCGATCAATTTCGATGTCGGCAGTCTCAACCGCGACATCGTGCTGGAAAATCGCGTCGTGTTTGGTTCGGTCAACGCCAACCGCCGCCATTACCGCGCCGCCGCGGAGGCGCTCGCGAAAGCCGACCAGACCTGGCTTGGCGGTTTGATCACGCGGCGCGTGCCGCTGTCGCGCTGGCACGAGGCATTCGATAAGAAGGACGGCGACATCAAGGTCGTCCTTGATTTCAACGCCTAAGCGCCAAGCGGAACACCGGCATGACGTCACGTATCGAAGACTACGCCATGATCGGCGACCTCGGCAGCGCCGCGCTGGTTGGCCGCGACGGCTCGATCAATTGGCTGTGCTGGCCGCGTTTCGATTCCGACGCCTGCTTTGCCGCGCTCTTGGGCACGCCCGAGCACGGCCGCTGGCAGATCGCGCCCAAGGACAAATCCGCCAAGGTCACGCGCCGCTACCGGCCGAACACGCTGATTCTGGAGACGCGTTTCGAAACCGCGACCGGCGTAGCGACCTTGATCGACTTCATGCCGCCGCGTGAGGGCAGTTCGCATCTGTTGCGGCACCTGGTCGGCGAACGCGGCGAGGTCGAACTGCACGGCGAATTGATCCTGCGTTTCGGTTACGGCGCCATCGTGCCGTGGGTGACGCGGATCGACGACCACACCATGCGTGCCGTCGCCGGTCCCGACATGGTGGTGCTGCATTCGTCGGCGCCGTTTCGCGGCGAGCACTTCCGCACCGTCGGCGATTTCAGCATCAAGGCTGGCGAGAAGAAGAGCTTCGGTCTGTCCTATTCGCTGTCGCACGAGGATATGCCGGAGGCGGTCGACGTCGAGGAGCGGCTCGCCGCGACCGAAAAATATTGGACCGGGTGGGCGGCCAAGAACAAGATCGCTTGCCCGTGGAACGACTCCGTCGTGCGTTCGCTGATCACGCTCAAGGCGCTCACCTTCGCGCCGACCGGCGGCATGGTCGCGGCGCCGACCACCTCGTTGCCGGAATTGGTCGGTGGCGCGCGCAACTGGGACTATCGCTATTGCTGGCTGCGCGACGCCACTCTGACGCTGCTGGCGCTGATGAACGGCGGTTATTACGAGGAAGCGCAGATGTGGCGCGAGTGGCTGTTGCGCGCCGCCGCCGGCAGCCCCAGCCAGATCCAGATCATGTACGGCATTCGCGGCGAGCGCCGCCTGACCGAATGGGAAGTGCCGTGGCTGCCGGGCTACGAACAATCCAAGCCGGTGCGCGTCGGCAATGCCGCGCACCAGCAGCTCCAGCTCGACATTTTTGGCGAGGTGATGGACGCGCTGCACCAGGCGCGGCAAGGCGGCCTCGGCGATAACGCGACCGGTTGGGATCTGGAGCGCGAGCTGCTGAAGCACCTGGAAGAGATCTGGCGCGACCCGGACGAGGGCATCTGGGAAGTACGCAGCGGCCGCGAACACTTCACGCACTCCAAGGCCATGGCCTGGCTCGCCTTCGACCGCGCCATCAAGAGCGCCGAGATGTACGATCTGCCGGGCCCGCTCGATCGCTGGCGTCAGGTTCGTGCCGACATCCATAACGACGTGTGCCGCCGTGGCTTCGACACCGCGCTTGGCAGCTTTACGCGCGCCTATGGTTCGAAAAATCTCGATGCCAGCCTGCTGCTGCTGCCGGCGATCGGCTTTCTGCCGCCGGAAGATCCGCGCATCAAAGGGACCGTCGAGGCGATCGAGCGCGAACTCCTCGTCGACGGTCTGGTGCTGCGGTACGACTCCGGCCGCGCCTCCGACGGATTGCCCGCGGGTGAGGGCGTGTTTCTGGCCTGCAGCTTCTGGCTGGCCGACGCATATCTGATGCTGGGCCGCCGCGACGACGCGGTGCGCCTGTTCGAGCGGCTGTTGTCGCTGCGCAACGACCTCGGCCTGCTGAGCGAGCAGTACGACCCGCGCGCCAAACGGCTGGTCGGCAATTTCCCGCAGGCGTTTTCGCATCTCGCGCTGGTCAACACCGCGAGCAACCTTTCGCATGATCAAAAGCCGGCCGAGCAACGCTCGGATGCGGTGATCGAGGGCAAGCGCATCACGCATAAGGCGCCGCTGAAAGCAGAGGGCTAAGTCTATTGACCGGTGCGCGCCGGCTCGAAAGAGTGCGCGCATCGCCGCGTCCAGCGGCCAATTCTGGGGAGGCTTCCCGTGCTACTCGACGTCCGCACCTACACGACTCTGCCCGGCCGCGTGCCGGCGCAGCTCGAGCTCTACAAAAAATACGGTTATCCGGTACAGCTTCGCTATATGGGCGAGCCGCTTTGCTATGCGGTCGCCGAAACCGGCGAGTTGAACTGCTTCACCCATATCTGGGTCTATGCGAGCGCCGCCGACCGCGAACAGAAGCGCGCTGCGATGGCCAAGGACCCGGACTGGGCGGTCTATATCGCCGAGAACGCCAAGGCCGGCCACATCATCTCGCAGAAAAACACCCAGATGATCCCGACATCCTGGTCGCCTCCGATCCCGATGCCGAAAATCCATCCGAAGGCCTAAAATAGCCGCCTCCCGTCATGCCGGGCTTCGGCCCGCGCATGGCGAAGGAGGGTTCGCATCGCGGCCCTCATCGCCTATAAGGCGCGCGATCAACTCGGAGTTATCGCGAATGCGCAGCAATGACGGCACCCGCACCGGCGGCCAAATCCTGATCGACCAGTTGGCGATCCATGGCGTCAAGCACGCCTTCTGCGTGCCGGGCGAAAGCTATCTTGCCGCGCTCGACGCCTTCTACGACAGCACCATTAAGCTCACCGTCTGTCGCCACGAGAGCGCGGCGGCGTTCATGGCGGAAGCGGTCGGCAAGGTCACCGGCAAGCCCGGCATCTGCTTCGTCACGCGCGGCCCCGGCGCCACCAACGCATCGGCCGGCGTGCACATCGCCATGCAGGATTCGACGCCGATGATTCTGTTCGTCGGTCAGGTCGGCCGCCACATGCGCGAGCGCGAGGCGTTCCAGGAACTCGATTACCGCGCCGTGTTCGGCACCATGGCGAAATGGGCGACCGAGATCGACGACGCCGCGCGCATTCCGGAAATCGTGTCGCGCGCCTTCCACACCGCCTGCAACGGCCGTCCCGGTCCGGTGGTGATCGCGCTGCCGGAAGACATGCTGACCGAAAGCGTCATCA
>CAITEM010000499.1 GCA_903891395.1 uncultured Hyphomicrobiales bacterium
CGCGGATCGCCAGCGCCATGATGTCGTCGATTTCCTGGGGCGAGGCCCAGCCAAAAGCGGTGATGTGCTCTTCCGACACCATCGGGTCGTTGAGTTTGTCGTTGTTATAATAGAACTCGATGATCGAGCGCGGCAGTTGCGTGCCTTCGTCGATGCCAAGCCGGGTCGCCAGCGAACCCGCGGCAACGTTCCGAACCACAACCTCAAGAGGGATGATCTCGACTTCGCGAATCAGTTGTTCGCGCATGTTGAGACGGCGGATGAAATGCGTCGGCACCCCGATATCGTTGAGGTGCTGGAACACATATTCCGAGATTCGGTTGTTGAGGACGCCTTTGCCCTCGATCACTTCATGCTTTTTGGCATTGAAGGCGGTGGCATCGTCCTTGAAATGTTGAATCAAGGTACCTGGCTCGGGGCCTTCATAGAGGACCTTCGCCTTGCCTTCGTAAATACGGCGGCGGCGACTCATCGGGGTGTACCGTGGTTTTTGAAAGTCCATCGGATTGCCGTGGCTCCTTATCGTGACTTAGTGAGATCCGCGGCGGCGGGACCGGGCACTTGACGCTGGTGCGGCGAAAGGTCCGGGCACCTGGCGAACCTAGCCGATCGCGTAGGTCAGCACAATTGAGCTACTCCTTCGTTTTCCACTTCGCAATACGCATCACAAACGCGGCAGCGAGGTTGCCTTGACGCTGGCACAGCGATATGCAAGGCGCAACGGTACTATATGCGCAAGCGGCCGATTAACGTTTGATGGCGCGCAGTAACAGTGAGGGCGGCATGACCACGTTCGACAAGCGCGAAGAAGGCTTCGAGAAGAAGTTCGCGCATGACGAGGAGTTGCAGTTTAAGGCGATGGCCCGCCGCAACAAGCTCCTGGGGCTTTGGGCCGCGGGGCTGCTCGGCAAGACGGGCGCCGACGCCGAAGCTTACGCCAAGGAAGTCGTACTGTCGGATTTCGAAGAAGCCGGCGATAACGACGTTTTGCGTAAAGTTGCGGCAGATCTGAAGCCAAAGGGCATCGACGAAGCCGCGATCCGCGCACAGATGGGCACGTTGCTCGCCCAGGCCGTCGAGCAGATCAAGAAGGCCTGACGTGGCTTTCGCCCTCGCCCGGAAACTGCGCGCGGGCGAGACGGTATTTACCGCCTGGTGCAATCTCGGCTCGCCCGTGGTTGCCGAGAGCATCGTCCGCGAAGGCTATGCCTGCGCCGTGCTCGATCGCCAGCATGGTCTGTGGGACACCGCCTCGATCATCGCCGGCATCAACGCTGTGCATAACGCCGGGGGCACGCCCGCCGTGCGCGTTCCCCTCGCCGATTTCGCTTTCGTGTCGCGTGCGCTCGACTTCGGCGCCGAGGCCATCATCGCCCCGATGATCAACACCGTCGCCGACGCGCGGCAGTTCGCCGCGGCCGCGAAATATCCACCGCTCGGCGAGCGCAGTTGGGGTCCGCAGCGCGCCATGGTGCTGCAGGCGAAGTCCGTGGCGGTCGATTATCTTCACGAGGCGAACGATGGCACGCTGACTTTCGCCATGATCGAAACGGCGACCGCGCTGGGCAACATGGACGCCATCGCGGCGACGCCCGGCATCGACGCCTTGTTCGTCGGACCCTACGACTTGTCCACCGCTTTGAGCGGCGGCATGGCGCAGGATGTCACCGCGCCGGCGGTCGAGGCCGCCATCGACGAAATTTGCGCCGCCGCGACCAAAGCCGGCAAGATTCCCGGCATCTATTGCCGCGACGCCGCGCGCGCCAAGGCGATGGCCAAACGCGGCTTCCGCTTCATCGCCGTCGGCAGCGATTTCGGCATCGTGCGTGAAGGCGCCGCCGCCCAGGTGAAGGCGTTAAAGGCCTGATACTTGGCCGTCGAGCCGGTCCAGCACCGCTGTCACGTCGCTTTCCACATCCGCAGCCACAATCTCGATCAGCCGGTAACCGCGTTCGGCGAGCCAGACGCTCTTGTCGGCGCGCGCCTGCGTCGCCGCGGCCGCCTCCTCCGCCGGGATCAGGTCAATCGCGCATTTCAGAGGAAACGAGACGAAGTCGTTGACATGCAGCCCAATCGGCACCTGCCGCTTGAAGCCGCGGCCGGCAAAGCGGCGGTCATTGAGCAGCGCCTGCCAGAGCGTGCGCTCGGCTTCGGTCGGATTGCGCCGCAGCAGCCGCGGCAGGCCGCGCAGCGGCGTGCGCTCCGACGGCGCGCGGCTGGCGCCATGCTCGGCCAGAAGGTCGCGCAAAGTCTGCGCCTGATCGCTGTCGAAGGTGCCGCCACGGGCCGGGCCCTTGCGCCCTTGCGACAGCGCGGTGACGACGCCGTGCAGCGTGCGGATGTCCTGCTTGGTTGGCGCGATGCGCTGGAAGATATTGCGCAGGTTCACCTGCATGACGCCGCGCTTTTCCGCCGGACGGAAGAACTCGACCTTTTCCAGTTCACGCTCCAGATCGCCGAAGAAGGCCTCGAGTTGCTGCTTGGCGACCGGCGGCGAACGCTCGGCGGTTTCAAAGGGCATCGTGCCCTCGCCCGAGCGCTTGAACCACTCATAACCGACGATCACCACCGCCTGTGCCAGATTGAGCGAGGCAAAGGCCGGATTAACCGGCAGAGTCAGGATGCGATCGGCCATGCCGACCTCGTGGTTTTCAAGCCCGTTGCGTTCGCGGCCGAACACCAGCGCCACGGTTTCGCCGCCCGCAATCCGGGGCCGTGCTTCGGCGGCGGCCTGCTCGGCCGAGATCACGGGCTTGGCCTGGTCGTGGTGCCGGGCCGTCGTCGCCACGACAAAGCTGCAGTCGGCGATGGCGTCGGCCAGGCTGTCGTACAGCGTGGCGTTGTCCAGGATGCGGTCGGCGCCGGCCGCCATGACGTGGGCCCGCTCGTTCGGCCAGCCCTGCAATGGTTTCACCAGGCGCAACCGCGACAGCCCGAAATTGGCCATGGCCCGGGCCGCGGCGCCGATATTGTCGCCCAATTGCGTCTCAACCAGCACGACCACCGGGGCCGGCTGCTCGATCCATCGTTTGGTCTTGTCGGTGCCGGCACCCGGCATACCGTGCTCCTCGGCAGGCAAACGCCCTGAAGATGCAGCCCCTGCCGAAGCCAGCCGCCTGCGTCAAGCGGGGTCACCGTTTGCGGCCAAAAACAGCCCGTGAACGAGGCTTTTACCCGCGGAATGCGGGTGCTATACGGCGCGCGCCGAGACCAATTCATTGAAAGGCACGAGGGAAACCATGTCGAATCTCGAAATCGAATGGACAAAGGTCGATGAAGCGCCCGGGCTTGCGACTTACTCTTTGCTGCCGATCGTTCGGTCCTTCGTGGCCGCGGCCGGCGTGGAGATGAAGCTCAAGGACATTTCGCTGACAGGCCGCAACATCGCCAACTTCCCCGACAAGCTGAAGCCCGAGCAGAAGATCAACGATGAACTCGCCGAACTCGGCAAGCTGGCGATGAAGCCGGAAGCCAACATCATCAAGCTCCCCAATATTTCCGCCTCGATCCCGCAGCTCAAGGCCGCGATCAAGGAGTTGCAAAGCAAGGGCTACGACGTTC
>CAITEM010000500.1 GCA_903891395.1 uncultured Hyphomicrobiales bacterium
AATCATCTACGATTCACCGCTCGCCGGACAGAAGCGCAGGATCAGCTACTACCGTCTGCAGGTCGAGACCCAGGTGCTCGCCGCCATCCTGCGCAATTTCGGCGTCGAAAAGGGCGATCGCGTCGTCCTCTACATGCCGATGGTGCCCGAAGCGGTCGTGGCCATGCTCGCCTGCGCGCGGCTGGACGCGGTGCATTCCGTGGTGTTCGGCGGCTTCGCGGCGAACGAGCTCGCCACCCGCATCGACGACGCCAAGCCGAAAATCATCCTGTCCGCGAGTTGCGGCATCGAGGGCACGCGCGTCATTCCCTACAAGCCGATGCTCGACGAAGCCCTCAACCTGGCGAAACACAAGGTCGCCACCTGCCTCATTCTGCAGCGTCCGCAGTGCAAGGCCGCGATGACCGAGTTGCGCGACCACGACTGGCGCCGCGTCTGGGAGCACGCCGTCAACTTCGCCAAGACCTCCGACTGCGTGCCGGTCAAGGCGACCGACCCGCTCTACATTCTCTACACGTCCGGTACGACCGGCATTCCCAAGGGCGTGGTGCGCGACAATGGCGGCCACATGGTCGCTTTGAAATGGTCGATGAAGAATCTCTACAACATCGATCCCGGCGAAGTGTTCTGGTGCGGCTCCGACATCGGCTGGGTGGTCGGCCACTCCTACATCATCTACGCGCCGCTGCTGCACGGCGCGACCTCGGTGCTGTACGAGGGCAAGCCGGTCGGCACGCCGGACGCCGGTGCGTTCTGGCGTGTCTGCGCGGAGCACAAAGTGGTGTCGTTGTTCACCGCGCCGACCGCATTCCGCGCCATCCGTAAGGAAGACCCGGAGGCGACGCTGCTCAAGCAGCATGATCTGTCGAAATTCCGCGCGCTGTTCCTCGCCGGCGAGCGCGCCGACCCGCCGACGCTGGCGTGGGCGGAAGCCGTTCTGAACGTGCCGGTGATCGATCACTGGTGGCAGACCGAAACGGGTTGGTGCATTGCCGGCAATCCGGTCGGCCTCGGCGCGCTGCCGGTCAAGCATGGTTCGGCCACGGTGCCGATGCCGGGCTACACTATCGATGTCGTGGATGAGGCCAATCACAAAGTGCCGGCCAACAAGATCGGCTCGCTGGTCATCAAGCTGCCGATGCCGCCGGGTGCGCTGCCGACGCTGTGGCAGCAGGACAAGCGCATGCGCTCCTCCTACCTCGAGGAATTCCCCGGCTACTACAAGACCGCCGACGCCGGCTACATCGACGACGACGGCTACATTTATGTGATGAGCCGTACCGACGATATCATCAACGTCGCCGGCCACAGGCTGTCGACCGGCGGCATGGAGGAAGTGCTGGCCTCGCACCCCGACGTCGCCGAATGCGCGGTACTTGGCATCAAAGACGAGATGAAAGGCGAGGTGCCCTGCGGCTTCATCGTCTTGAAGTCCGGCGTGATCAAGCAGCCGTCTGAAATCGAGAAGGAAATCGTTCAACTGGTGCGCGACAAAATAGGTCCGGTGGCGGGGTTCAAGCTCGCCATTACCGTCGCGCGTTTGCCGAAGACACGCTCCGGCAAGATCCTGCGCGGCACCATCAAGAAAATCGCCGACGGCGAGGAATGGACGATGCCGGCGACCATCGACGATCCGGCGATTCTCGATGAGATCAAGGGCGCGATGAAGGGGAAGGGCGTGGGGAGCTAGATGTTCTCCGCGCTGTTATAGCCGGCCATACAAAATCACTGCGCCCTTCAATAAGGCGCGGCTTTCATATAAGTCTCGGGCGCGTGCTTCTTATGCTTTTTCGCATCGGCGTGATGGTGATGGCGGTGATGGGCCCGTTTGGTCTTCGCTTTTTCGCCGGCTTCGCCGTAGGGGCAGAGCATCGAGCATTGTGCTGCGGCCGGCGTGATAGGGTTCCATACCGCCAATAGGCCGATCACAAGCATTCCTGTCAAAAGCCGCATGCGCTCCTCCCCTGGTTGTTGCCGTTGCTGGAGCGTACCGGCGGGAGGGATCGTCCGCTAGGCCCTGCTGCGCCTCTCACATACAGACCGTTCAGAAGCAACCTCGCTCCCAAAGCGACGCTGGGTCCTCGCCTGCGCGGGTACGACGTGGCGAACTCGAACTAATGCGAGGCGTCGGACTTCGTCTGGTGCGTGCCGTGGTCGCGCTCTACGGCGTCGAAACGCTGGCCGGCATTCTGGCGCGGCTTGATCATGCGCTGCCAGGATTCGGCCATCTGCAGCCAGCGGCGCTTGTCGGCGGGATTCTGGGTCGCCTCGGCCATTCGCTGGCATTCGGTGGCGTTGGCGCGGAACTCATCGAATTTGTTCATCGCTTTGTCCTTCTCGAACGACAATAAAGCGAAAAGCCGCATGATGGTTCCGTGACGGGCGTGCGAATCCGCCGCAATGCCCGCTGTGGCGCGGTTGCGCCTCCGGGTTCCAGCGGCAATGATACCGAAAAACACGCCCAAGGAACGTCATGACCGCTTTCATCTGCACTGCCTGCGGCACGCAATTTCCGCCGTCCGACAAACCGCCGGCGCTTTGCCCGATCTGCGAGGAGGAACGGCAATACGTGCCGCCGGGCGGCCAGCGCTGGACCACGCTCGAAGCGCTGGCGAAAAGCCATATGAACAGCTTTCGCGAATATGAGCCGGGCGTGATCGGTGTCGGGGCGGGCTTCGCCATTGGCCAGCGTGCGCTTTTGCTGCGCACGCGCGGCGGCAATGTGCTGTGGGATTGCGTCTCGACGCTTGATCCCGCGACCGTGACCTTGATCAAAGGGCTGGGCGGCATCCAGGCGATCGCGATTTCACATCCGCATTTCTACACGGCGATGGGTGAATGGAGCCGCGCTTTCGGCGATGCGCCGATCCATCTGCACGCCACGGACAAAGACTGGATCGTGAATCCAGATCCGGCAGTCAAGCTGTGGTCGGGCGATACGCTCAGGCTGTGGGACGGTGTCACGCTGATCCGCTGCGGCGGCCATTTCCCCGGCGGCGCGGTGCTGCATTGGCAAGGCGGGGCAGGCGGCAAAGGCATCGTCTGCTCAGGCGACATTCTCACCGTGACGACCGACCGCAAATGGCTATCGTTCATGCGCAGCTATCCGAACCTCATTCCGCTGTCGGCGAAAGAGGTCGAGGCGATTGGCGCGGCGATGCAGCCGTTCGCGTTCGACACGATCTACGGCCATTACTTCGACCGCGTCATTCCGGCGGACGCGAAAGTGGTGCTGGAGAAGTCGGTGGCGCGCTATGTCGGTGCGGTGAACGGCACGCGCGGCTATTAACGCCCCGTCTACGGCCCGTGCGTTCCCGCGTCAGCGGAAACCCAGTCTTTTGACGCTGGGTCCCTGCTGTCGCGGCAACGAAACGGCTGTGACTAATCCTCGTCCTTCTCGTGCTTGCCGCCGAGCTGCTTGAGCTTGGCGAACACAGCGCCGACGTCGAGATCGCCGCCCGGCTTCTGCGACTGCGCAGCCGCAGCGGCGACCTCCGCTTCCTTGCGCGCGGTGGTCTCCGAAGCCGGCAGCAAAGTCGCACCGGAATCGATCGGCAGCGGCTTTTCCTTGTTGGCGCGGTTCACTTCGAAATCGAGATCGGTCTGCGTGGCCAGGCCGAGCGTCACAGGGTCCATCGGCGCGAGCGCGGCGGCGTTCCAGTGGGTGCGTTCGCGGATCGCGGAAATGGTCGACTTGGTGGTGCCGACCAGGCGCATGATGGCGCTGTCCTTGAGTTCGGGGTGGTTGCGCACCAGCCAGAGAATGGCGTTCGGGCGGTCCTGGCGGCGAGACACCGGCGTGTAGCGCGGGCCTTTCTTGCCGCCGCGGTCGGGCTGCGCCTGCTGGACCTTGGATTCGGTCAGCGTCAGCTTGATCTCAGGGTTGGCCTCGGCGGCGGTAATTTGCTCGCGGCTCAACTGCCCGGTCTGAATGGGATCGAGACCTTTGATGCCTTGCGCGGAATCGCCGTCGGCGATGGCCTTGATCTCGAGTGGGTGCAATTTGCAGAAATCCGCGATCTGGTCGAACGACAGCGCGGTATTGTCCAGCAGCCAGACGGCAGTGGCTTTCGGCATCAGGGGGGCTGCTGTGGCCATGGCATATCTCCTCTATGCTTCGCCCGCCCGTCGGGCGAAGCCGGATCATCGGTGATGATCGGAAAGTGGCCTGAATATAGGGGCTTACCCCCCTGCATGCAACCTTCCCGGCTTGACAGCGTGGGGCCGCACATCCCATGTCGGGGTGTAAAGCGTGCGGAAATACACGCGATTTCGAGGATGTAATGGCTGCCCATCCGGCCAAACCGGCGCTCAAAGTGCTGCTCTGCTCGCCGCGCGGATTCTGCGCCGGCGTGGTGCGCGCCATCGAATCGGTGGAACGGGCGCTGACGCTCTATGGGCCGCCGGTCTACGTGCGCCATGAAATCGTGCACAACCGCTACGTGGTCGAAAGCCTGCGCGCCAAGGGCGCCATTTTCGTCGAGGAACTCGATGAGGTTCCAGTCGACACCAAGGCGCCGGTTATTTTCTCGGCGCATGGCGTGCCGCGCTCGGTGCCCGAGGAAGCCGGTAAGCGCCATCTGTTCGCACTGGACGCCACCTGTCCGCTCGTGACCAAGGTTCATCGTGAGGCCGAGATCCATCACCGCCGCGGCCGTGAGATTTTGCTGATCGGCCACGCCGGCCACCCGGAAGTGATCGGCACCATGGGCCAGTTGCCCGCCGGCAGCGTCCGGCTGATCGAGACGCTGGCGGATGCCAACGCCTACACGCCGCGCGACGCGAACAACCTCGCTTACGTCACGCAGACGACGCTGTCGGTGCACGACACGGCGGAAATCGTCGATCTGTTGAAAAAGCGGTTTCCGGCGATCGTCGGGCCGCACAAGGAAGACAT
>CAITEM010000501.1 GCA_903891395.1 uncultured Hyphomicrobiales bacterium
AAGATTCTTGAGGCCTATCTGAAGTCGAACGGCGTCAAGCAAGAAGACATCATGATCAACTACACGCCGTACGGTCATTCCGATTGGCAGACGATCGAGTCGGACATCAAGAAGTTCGGCTCGGCCGGTAAAAAGACCGCCGTGGTTTCGACCATCAACGGCGACGCCAACGTTCCGTTCTACAAGGAACTCGGCAACCAGGGCGTCAAGGCGACGGACATTCCGGTCGTGGCGTTCTCGGTCGGCGAAGAAGAACTCGCCGGTCTCGACACCAAGCCGCTGCTCGGTCACTTGGCCGCCTGGAACTACTTCGAGTCGATCAAGACGCCGGCCAACACCAAGTTCATCAAGGAATGGCAGGCCTATACCAAGAACCCGAAGCGTACCACCAACGACCCGATGGAAGCGACTGTTATCGGTTTCACGATGTGGGTGAAGGCGGTTGAGAAGGTGAAGTCCACCGATGCCGACAAGGTCATCGATGCGCTTCCCGGCACCACCGCGCCGAACCTGACCGGCGGTACCTCGACCATGCTGCCGAACCATCACATCACCAAGCCGGTGTTCGTCGGCGAAATCCGCGGCGACGGTCAGCTTGACGTCGTGTGGAAGAGCAAGGGTCTGGTCCCGGGCGATGCCTGGTCCGACTACCTGCCGGGTTCGAAAGATCTCGAATCCGACTGGGTGAAGCTCAAGTGCGGCAACTACAACACCGTCACCAAGAAGTGCGGCGGTTCGGGCTCCTGATCGCCTGAATTGGCACGAGACTGAAGGGGAGGCGGCCCACCGCCGCCTCCCTTTTTCTCCAAGCACGCAGGATTCCGAAAACCGGATGCCGCTTTTCGGAATCCTGCGTCTCGTAAACTGCCGGGAATGGATTGCAATGCGTCGCTTCACAGTCTGCTTGATGGCGCTGGCTTTGGTCACCGGCATTTTTGCCGCCTTGAGCGCGGCACATGCCGGTCCCTACGAAGACGCGCTCGAAAAATTCACCACCGATGATTTCGGCGACTCCATCGACGCGGTGACCGCGGTCGCGCTCAGCGGCAGCCCTTTGGCGGCGCCCCTGATCGCGGCGTTGCAGGAAGGCCGCCTGCAATACAGCGCCACGGACAAGAAGGTCTTTATCAAGACCGCCGACGACAAACTGCTCGATGCCGCGACCGGCAAGCCGTTTGACGGCAAAGTGCCCGACGATGTCGACACCGTTCGCGTCAACAACCGGCTGCGCAGCGCCATCGACGCCGCCAGCGGCGCGCTCACCTTGATGGCGCCCAATCCAAATCGCCGCTACGAGGCGGCGCAGGCCGTGTTCAAGTCGCGCGATGCCGCCGTGATGCCGGCTTTGGACAAGGCTCTGGCCGGCGAAACCAATGCGAAGGTCAAACGGGCGATGCAAGAGGCCCGCGCCGCGATCGTCTTGACCGCCGACGACAGCAACGATGCCGACAAGATCGCCGCCATCGCCGTCGTCAGCGCGCGGGGCGATCAGGACGCGATGGCCTTGATCGACGGTCTGCCGGCCAATCAACCGGCCGACGTGCACGCGGCTGCGGTCGCGGCCAGCGCCAAGATCCAGCGCACGCTGGCGATCTGGAATACAGTGCAGAACCTCTGGTACGGGCTGTCGCTCGGCTCGGTGCTGCTGCTCGCAGCCATCGGGCTGGCCATCACCTTCGGCGTGATGGGCGTCATCAACATGGCGCACGGCGAAATGGTGATGCTCGGCGCCTACGTCACTTATGTCGTGCAAGAGCTGATCCGCACCAAGAACCCCGCGCTGTTCGACTATTCGCTCGCCATTGCCTTGCCGCTGGCATTTCTCGTCGCCGCGGCGGTCGGCATTCTGATCGAACGCACCGTCATCCGCTTCCTTTATGGCCGCCCGCTGGAAACCCTGCTCGCGACCTGGGGCATTTCGTTGGTGCTGCAGCAGGCGGTGCGCGGCAGCTTCGGTCCTACCAATAAGGAAGTCGGTAATCCGTCCTGGATGTCGGGCGCCTTCGATCTTGGCGGCATCCTGATCACCTATAACCGGCTCTGGATCATCGTCTTTACCGGCATTGTGTTCCTCGCGCTCCTCGGCATGCTGCGCTTCACGCGCCTTGGGCTGGAAATGCGCGCCGTGACGCAGAATCGCTCGATGGCGGCCGCGGTCGGCATCCGCACCGCGCGCATCGACGCGCTCACCTTCGGGCTCGGTTCGGGCATCGCCGGCATCGCCGGGGTGGCGCTGTCGCAGATCGACAATGTCAGCCCGAACCTGGGGCAGGGCTACATCATCGACAGTTTCATGGTCGTAGTGTTCGGCGGCGTCGGCAATCTGTGGGGTACGCTGGTCGGCGCCATGACGCTTGGTATCGCCAACAAATTCCTTGAACCCTTTGCCGGCGCGGTGCTGGCCAAGATCGCTATTCTGGTCTTCATCATCCTGTTCATCCAGAAGCGCCCGCGCGGCATGTTCGCGCTCAAGGGCAGGGCGATCGAAGCATGAAGTCGCA
>CAITEM010000502.1 GCA_903891395.1 uncultured Hyphomicrobiales bacterium
AGTCCTTGTCCCGCTCGAGGCCGTTGCGGCGCAGGATATCGTACAGGACGAAGGCATAGCCGGTGGTCATGGCATCGACCGAAACGGTTTTGCCGCGCAGGTCGCCAATGTTCTCGATCTCGGGCGAAGCGACGAGGCTAAGAAACCCGGTATCGACGCCCATGAAGGCGAAGAATTCCGGCTGCGGCCCGATCGGCGCCTGCCCCTGTCCCTCGACATACGCGACAATGTTGTCGACCGCTGTCATGGCGATGTCGAATTTTCTAAGCGAGAAATCGGTCATCTGCGTGACCGAGTCCGGCGTGCCCTGAATGTTGACGCCGATGCCGTGCTTTCCGAAAAACCCTTTGTCCTGTCCGACATAGAGCGGCCAGTTGAAGCCGCCGGGAAAGACGTTGACCGTGATGACTGCGGTCACCTCAGCGCGCCCTGTCGCCGACAGTGATCGTGATAGTGCCGAGACCTTCGACGGCGCCGACCATCACATCGCCGGGGACCACGGGCCCAACGCCCGCAGGCGTGCCGGTCATGATCAGATCGCCGGTCCGCAGCGTCATCTGACGCGATAGCTGCGCCACGATCTCGGGCACATTCCAGATCATCTCCTTAAGGTCGCCGCGCTGATGTTCGGCGCCGTTGACGGCAAGTGTGATCGAGCCCGCGGTTGGATGACCAACCTTCGATGCCGGATAGATCGGCCCGCAAGGTGCCGAATGATCAAAGCTCTTGCCGGCTTCCCACGGCAATTGCAGATCGCGTGCATCGCGCTGGCGGTCGCGCCGGGTCAGTTCGATGCCGACCGCATAGCCCCAGACATGATCGAGCGCCTTGGCGACGTCGATGTCGCGGCCGTCTTTACCGATGGCGGCTACCAGTTCGATTTCGTACTGAAAGTCGTCGGTATCGGGCGGGTAGGGCACGGTCGCGCCGTCATTGACGACGGCGTCGCGCGGCTTCTGAAAGAAGAACGGCGGAGCGCGCTCGTCCGCTTCCTTCATTTCGCGGATATGCGAAACGTAATTTCGCCCAACGCAATAGATACGCCGCACAGGATACAGGCCGCCGCCGGCGACCGGTAGGACGGTCGGCTCGATGGCGGGAAAGATGAGTTGATCGGCCATTGTGGCTTTCTATTTGCGGTCGATGAAGATCAGACGAGCGGATTCCATGTTCGTTTCAACAGCGCTTCCTGGTCGATACCGAACTTGTCGGCAAGCCAGTCGCACATCACCTCCTGCCCGATCGTCGGGTTGTCGTGCTGGCAGTGTTCGGCGCCGGTCTCATCGGGATCGAGAATGCGGATGGTGACGTCGACGCCGCCGGCTTTGGCGCTGTCATAGGTCTTTTTCGCCGCCGACACGGTCAGCACGTCGTGGCCGCCGTGCAGGATGAGATAAGGACATTTCATATTCTTGAGATGCCCTTCCAGCGTGAACGGCACCATGATCTTGTGCGCTTCCTTCATAGTCTTGGCGCCAAGCACCCAACGGATGTGCATCGACAGGCCGAACTCGTCACCTTTGTTGCCCCACATGTCGCTGAGCGACCATATGGCGCCGTGCGAAATCGCCGCGGCGAGACGTGGCTCGTAACAGGCCGCCCGCGCCGCGTAGTAGCCCCCCATGCTGGAGCCACAGACGGCGATTCGCTTCAGGTCAACGTCGTCGCGTGTCAAAAGCCAATCGATGCACTTGCCGATCGGCACTTCGGTGTCGGGCCGGCTAACAATGCCATGGCGGCGCAGCGTGCCGCCCTGGCCGGGGCCGTCTATCATCAGCACGGAGATGCCGCGCTGCAGGCAGCCATGCGCCTGCATGAACCACATCTCGTCTTTGATGGAATCGAGGCCGCCCATGCAGATCATGACCGGCAGTCTGTCGCCTGGAAACGGTGCACGGATGTAGTAGCCGCAGATCGGCTTGCCGGGCTCGTAGGGGATATCGACGGCTTCGCCGGGCGGGTTGAGCCGCGCGATGAATTTCTTCGAACAGGCTTCTGACCGGCCCCCACTGAGTGGTCCGATTGGAATGTTAGTTTAGCGATTGCATTTGCGCCACCGGTTTTGGTTGAGGCCATACAAGTGCTTCTGGCGCGGGTGGTCGATATCCCAGCGACGAGTGCGGCCGTACGGTGTTG
>CAITEM010000503.1 GCA_903891395.1 uncultured Hyphomicrobiales bacterium
GATCACGCAACGAATGGATCCAATGGATCCAGGACATCGGCGACCAGCGCGGCATCGTGCGCAACTACACGAAGTTCGATTACGAATTCCGTACCGGCCGCAACATCAAGCAGATCACGCATCGCGCCATGCAACTCGCCAAGAGCGATCCGATGGGCCCGGTCTATCTGGTCGGCGCGCGCGAGGTGATGGAAGAGGAAGTCGCACCGGTAGCGATCGACACCGGCGAATGGCCGGCGATCGCCGCGTCGCCCCTCCGATCCCAGGACGCCGCGGAACTGGCGCAAGCGCTGGCGGCGGCAAAGCGCCCGTTGATCGTGACCAGCTATGCCGGCCGCAACCCGGCGGCGGTGGGTGAATTGACTCGATTGTGCGAACGCGCCGGCATCGCCGTGCTGGAGCAATCGCCGGTCTGCCTGAACTTTCCGCTCGATCATCCGCTCTACATGGGCAACCGCTGGAGCGAACCGCATCAGGAGCCGGTGCTGGCCGAGGCCGACGTGGTGCTGGTCATCGACAGCGACGCGCCTTGGGTGCCGTCGATCAGCAAGCCGAATGCGGACGCCAGTGTGTTCCACATCGACGTCGATCCGCTGAAAGAAAAAATCCCGCTCTGGTACTTCAAGGCGCGGCGGGTTTTGCGCGCCGACGGCGCCACTGCGCTGGAGCAGATCAATGAAGCACTGAAAGGCATCAAGCTCGACCCCGCCGTGGTGAAGGAACGCACCGCGCACTACAGCAAGCTCGGCAAGGCGCGCGCCGAAGATCTCCTCAAGCGCGAACAGCCGACCGGCATCATTACCGCGGAATATTTCACCGCGTGTCTGCGTAAATATGTCGACAGTAACACCATCGTACTCAGCGAGATGATCACGAATTACCCGATCGTCACCAACCATTTGCGGCCGTCGACTCCCGGCCAATATTTCCTCAGCGGCGGTAGTTCGCTCGGCTGGAACGGCGGCGCCGCCATCGGCGCCAAGCTCGCCCATCCGGGCAAGATGGTCATCGCGCTATCGGGTGACGGTTCCTACATGTTTTCGGTGCCATCGTCAGTGCACTGGATGGCGCGGAAATACAAAACGCCGTTCCTGCAGATCGTGTACAATAACGGCGGCTGGCGTTCGCCGAAAATGTCGACGCTCGCCGTGCATCCGGACGGCTACGCCAGCCGCGCCAATGCCGTCGGTGTCGAATTCGACCCGGCGCCCGACCATTCGGAAATTGCCGCGGCGGCGGGCGGCGCCTGGGCGCGCAAAGTCGAACGCCCCGAGGAAATCGAAGCGGCGTTGGCGGAGGCCTTTGCCGTGGTGCGCGACGAGAAACGTTGCGCCGTGCTCGACGTCCGATTGCCGCATCTTTGAGACCTTAAACCGCAGCCGGCCTCATCGGCCGACGCTGTCATAACAACGCGACCAGGGAGAGTGACATGAACGTCCAGCTTCTGATCGACGGCGACGACGTAAAGTCGCGCGGCAAAACCACCTTCGAACGCAAGGATCCCTACACCAGCAAGGTCGCCACCATCGCCGAGGCGGGATCGGTAGACGACGTCAACGCCGCCTGCGATGCGGCCGCCGCCGCGTTCCCGGCCTGGTCCGAGAAAGGCCCGACCGAACGCCGCATGCTGCTGCTCAAGGCGGCCGACCTGTTGGAGGCCAAGAGCGCCGACTTCATCAAGCTGATGATGGAAGAAACCGGCGCGACCGGCCCGTGGTCCGGATTCAACGTCATGTTTGCAGCCAAAGTGCTGCGCGAGGCGGCCTGCATGACCACCATGATCCATGGCGAGGTCATTCCCTCCGACAAGCCAGGCTGCTTTTCGATGGCGATCCGCCAGCCAGCCGGCGTCTGCGTCGGCATGGCGCCGTGGAACGCGCCGGTGATCCTCGGCGTGCGCGCGGTGGCGATGCCACTCGCCTGCGGCAATACGGTGGTGATGAAGGCGTCTGAAACCTGCCCCGGCACGCACATGCTGATCGGCAAAGTGCTGCAGGAAGCGGGACTGCCCAAAGGCGTCATCAACGTCGTCACGCATTCGCGCGAGGACGCGCCGGCAGTGACCGAAGCGCTGATCGCGCACCCCGCCGTGCGCCGCATCAATTTCACCGGCTCAAGCCATGTCGGCCGAATCGTCGCGCAGACCGCGGCGAAGTATCTCAAGCCGGTGCTGCTCGAACTCGGCGGCAAGGCACCGCTGCTGGTGCTCGACGACGCTAACATTGACGACGCGGTCGACGCCGCCGCCTTCGGCGCTTTCATGCATCAGGGCCAAATCTGCATGTCGACCGAGCGCATCATCGTCGACAACAAGATCGCCGACATCTTTGTCGGCAAGCTGGCAAATAAGGCCAACGCCCTTCCCTACGGCGATCCGCGCACCAAAGTCGTGCTCGGCTCGCTGGTCAGCGAGCATTCTGCCGACCGCATGCAGGAACTGCTCGACGACGCCGTCAAACTCGGCGCCAAGCTCGTCGCCGGCGGCAAACGCGCCGGCACCGTCTGGTCGGCGACATTGCTCGACAATGTCACGCCGAAGATGCGCATCTACAAGGAAGAGTCGTTCGGCCCGGTGAAAAGCATCATCCGCGTCGACGGCGACGACGAAGCCGTGCGGATCGGCAACGACACCGAATACGGCCTGTCGTCGGCGGTGTTCAGCGAGAATATCCAGCGCGCGCTGGCCGTGGCCAAGCGCATCCAGGCCGGCATCTGCCACATCAACGGGCCGACCGTGAACGACGAGGCGCAGATGCCGTTCGGCGGCACCAAGGATTCCGGTTACGGCCGCTTCGGCGGAACCGCCGCGATCGCCGAATTCACAGAATTGCGCTGGATCACCATCGAAAGCCACCAGCACTATCCGTTCTGACATACCTGGCCGGCCCACCCGCAAGGTGGGCCGGGTTACGTTTGCGCCCTCCCGCCTCGTCGCGTAAAACCCTGTCCGAAAAACGATAAAAACACAGGGACGAGACGGCATGGCCGTTCCACCACCAGGACAACGACCGGCGATTGCCGCGGACGCTTATTTGCGGGCGCTGGCCGACCACGGCATCGATTTTTTCTTTGCCAATCCGGGCACCGACTTCCCGCCGATCGTCGAAGCCTTCGGCCGTGCCAAAAAGACCAACGCCAAGGTTCCGAAACCCGTGCTGGTGCCGCACGAGAACCTTGCGGTCGCCATGGCGCATGGCGCTTACCTCATGAACGGCAAGCCGCAGGCGGTGATGGTCCACGTCAATGTCGGCACCGCGAACACCATCAACAATCTCACCAACCTGTCGCGTGACCGCGTGCCGCTGCTGCTTGCCGCCGGCCGCACGCCGATCAGCGAAAAAGGGAAATTCGGTTCGCGCTCGCGCCCGATCCACTGGGCGCAGGAAATGTTCGATCAGGCTGGCATGGTGCGCGAATTGGTGAAGTGGGATTACGAACTGCGCAATCCCGATCAGATCGGCGACGTCGTGTCGCGCGGCGTCGACGTCGCGATGGCGCACCCGCGCGGCCCGGTCTACATGGTGCTGCCGCGCGAACCACTGTCGGCGCCGGTCGCCGAGCCGATTGCGCCGATCAAGCCGCGGCCGCAATCGGCCGCCGTCTTTCCCGACCCGAAGGCGATCGCGGCGCTGGCGGAATGGATCTCATCCGCCGAACGGCCGCTGATCATCGCCGCGACCTTGCCGGCCGAAGCGGTGCCGATCTTGGCGCATCTTGCCGAGCGCTGCGCCATCCCGGTGGTAACGCATAATCCGCGCACCGTCTGCATGCCGTCGAGCCACCCGATGCATTTCGGTTTCGAGCCCGGCGCGCTGTTGACCGACGCCGACCTCGTGATCTCGCTGGAATCCGACGTACCGTGGATTCCGCATCTGCAGCATCCTCCGGCCGGCTGCCACGTCGCCCATATCGCCGAGGACCCGGTGTTCGCGCGCTATCCGATGCGCACTTTCCCGAGCGACCTCAACATCCAGGCCGGCGTCGTCAATGCGCTGCGCGCGCTGTCCGATGCCGTCGAGCACCGCCTGCAGATGGCGGAGGCGCGCATCGCCTCGCGCCGCGCCAAGCTGACGGAGCGCATGCGCACGCGGCGCGCGCAACTCGCCAAGGATTCCGCGGTGACGGGCGACAATATTTCGCCCGCCTATCTGTCACGCTGTATCGGCGAAGCGGTCGGCGACGACGCCATCATCTTCAACGAATATTCGCTGCGCACCGACCACTGCACGCGCGAAAAGCCCGGCACGCTGTTCGCGCTCGGGCCGGCGGGCGGCCTCGGCTGGGGCCTGGGCGCGGCGCTCGGCGCCAAGCTGGCGTCGCCCGACTCCTTCGTCGTCGCGACGCTCGGCGACGGCGCCTACATGTTCTCCAACCCGATGGTGGGCCACTGGGTGTCGGCAGCGCACAAGCTGCCGATCCTCACCATCATCTTCAACAACGCCCGTTACGGCGCCGTGCGCAACTCGACGCTGTCGATGTTCAAGGACGGCGTTGCCGGCGAGAACGACGGCCGCGATCTCGCCGATCTCGATCCGGCGCCGCCCTACGACGAAATGGCGCGCGCCCAAGGCGCCTATACCGAACGGGTCGAAAAAGCCGCCGACCTGCCCATCGCGCTGATCCGCGCCCGCGACGCCGTTCTCAACGGCCGTCAGGCGCTGCTCAACGTCATCACCCCCTACTAACCGCCCGTAAGCGAAGGAAAGCCCATGCGTATCGACGCCTAGACCCATTTCATGCCGAGCCGGATGTTCAAGCTGCTGGTCGATAGCGGCTATCCCGATATCGGCAAGCGCATGCGCGAAGTGCCGTGCATTTACGACATCGATCTCCGCAAGAAGGTGGTCGACACCTTCAAGGACTATGCGCAGATCCTGTCTTATCCAATGCCGCCGCTTGAGGTCTTCACCAAAGGTGACGGCGTCAAAGCCAACGAATACGCCAAACTGATCAACGACGAATTCGCCGAGATTTGCGCCAAGGACAAGGACCATTTCCCGGGCTGGGTGGCTCAGATTGCGCTGAACGCTCCGGATGTCGGTGTCGGCGAAGCCAAGCGCGCGATTGCCGCCGGCGCGCTCGGCGTGCAGATCTACACCAACATCTCCGGCAAGCCGCTCGACGAGCCGGAGATCGAACCCTTCTTCGCCGCGAGGGAAAAGCTCGACAAGCCGATCTGGCTGCATCCGGCGCGCAACGCCAGCTTCTCCGACTACGCCGCGGAAAAGAAGTCGCGGTATGAGATCTGGTGGACGCTCGGTTGGTCCTACGAGACCACGGCGGCGATGTCGCGGCTGGTGTTCTCGAAGCTGATGGACAAATACCCGAACCTGAAAATCATCACCCACCATTTCGGCGGCATCGCGCCGATGCTGGAAGGCCGTATCGGACCGGGCTGGGATCAACTCGGCGCTCGCACGTCGGACGAGGATCTCCAGGTGCTTTACAAGAGCCTGAAGCGACGCCCGCTCGATTACTTCAAGCACCAGTTCTATGCCGACACCGCGACCTTCACCGGCGAGCCGGCGATGCACGCCGGCTTTGCGTTCTTCGACCTCGACAAGATCGTGTTCGCCTCGGACTGCCCGTTCGATCCTGAAAAGGGCACGATGTACACCCGCGAGACGCTGCGCATCATCGAGGAAAAGGACATGCCGAAGGCCGACAAGGAAAAGGTCTGGCACGGCAACCTCGAGCGCATCACCGGCGTGAAGTTTCCGACCTGAGCAAGAAACGCGAATGGCGGAGCGCCGACCAGTCGTTATTGCCGGCGCCGGCCCGACCGGACTGATGTGCGCGCTGGCGTTACGCCGGCAGGACATCCCGGTCGTGCTGTGCGAGGCCGAGCCGGGCCTGACCCACGATCTCCGCGCCGGGGCGTTTCATCCCCCGACGCTGGAGATGATGGCGCCTTACGGCATCACCGAGCGGATGCTGATCGACGGCATCAAGGTGCGGCGCTGGCAGATCCGCAACAAGCCCGGAGACTTGATTGCCGAGTTCGACCTCGGCCTGCTCGCCGATATCACGCCGTTTCCGCATCGCCTGCATCTCGAGCAACACCGGCTGACGCCGATCCAACTCGATATTCTCAAGAGTGAGGGCGGCGCAGACATTCGCTTCGGCTGCAAGATCACCGGCTTCACGCAAAGCGCCCACGGCGTTTCGGTAGCGATCGAGCGCAACGGCGAGAGCGAGACCGTCGAGGCTTCGTGGCTGATCGGCGCCGACGGCGGCCGCAGCGTCGTGCGCAAAGTGTCGGGCGTCGAGTTCGAGGGCTTCACCTGGCCGGAGACTTTCGTCGTCGCCAGCACGATCCACGACTTCGGCGAACAGGGCTTCGCCTATAACTGCTACATCGCGGACCCGACGGAGTTCGGCGCGCTGTTCAAGCTGCCGCACGACGGGCCGCCCGGCCTGTGGCGGCTCGCTTACCCCGCCAATCCCGACGAAAGCGACGAGGCCTTGCTCGAAGCGCCGCGTGTCGAGGCCGCGCTGCAACGGCTGGTGCAAAAACCCGAGCCCTATGACGTCGTCTACAAGAGCACCTACCGCGTCCATCAACGTGTCGCGGCGGCGTTCCGCGCGGGACGCGTGCTACTGGCTGGCGATGCCGCGCATCTCAACAATCCGCTCGGCGGCTTTGGCCTCAACAGCGGCATCCACGACGCCATCAATCTCTGCGACAAGCTCGGCCACCATTGGCACGGCGAGTCTGAGGACTTGCTCGACCTCTATTCGCGGCAGCGCCGCGCCGCCACCGTCGAACAGGTGCAGGCGATGTCGATCCGCAACAAGCAGATGATGGAGGAGCGCGACCCGGCGGTGCAGCGGGCGCGGCTCACGGAACTGATTGCCGTCGCCGCCGATCCCGCCAAGGCGCGCCAGCACATGCTCAACACTTCGATGATTTCGGGGCTGAAAAGAGCCAACGAAATCCAATAGGCCCTGTGTAGATCGCCTGCGCCGATGGATTCAGCCCGCGCTTTCGGGCTAACCTGAGGCTCATGGCTCTGACTCATCCCATCGGCATGACCGAACCCGAAACGCCGCCCGAAGGCGCGCCGCCCGCGGCCGACGTCGCTACACGCCCCAGTCCGATGCTGGAGCAGTACATCGAGATCAAGGCCAACAATCCGGACTGCCTGCTGTTCTACCGGATGGGCGATTTCTACGAGATGTTTTTTGACGACGCCGAGACCGCGTCGCGCGCGCTCGGCATTGTCCTGACAAAGCGCGGCAAGCATCAGGGCCGCGACATCCCGATGTGCGGCGTGCCCGTGGTGCGCGCCGATGAATATTTGCACCGGCTGATCGCGCTCGGCCACCGTGTCGCCGTCTGCGAGCAGACCGAGGACCCGGCGGAAGCCCGCAAGCGCGGCTCCAAGTCGGTCGTGCGCCGTGATGTCGTCCGTCTGGTGACGCCCGGCACGCTAACCGAAGACACACTCCTGGACGCCAAGCGCAACAATTATCTGTTGGCTGTCGCCCGCGCGCGGCTATCCTCGGTCGGCGAGGAGAACCGCTTCGGCCTTGCCTGGATCGATATCTCGACCGGCGAGTTTCACATCGCTGAGTGCGACCGTAATTCGATCACCGCCGAGATCGCGCGGCTGGAGCCCAGCGAAATTATCGTTTCCGACGCGCTGTTCGCCGACCCCGATCTGGTGCCGTACTGGCGCACGCTGCCGGCGGTGACGCCGCTGACGCGCGACGTGTTCGATGGCGCTTCCGCCGAGCGGCGGCTGACCTCGTTCTTCGCGGTCGCCACCAGCGAAGCCTTCGGCACGTTGTCACGACTCGAAATCACTGCCGCCGCGGCCTGCGTCACCTATGTCGAGCGAACTCAACTTGGCCAGCGCCCGCCGCTGTCCCCGCCGTTGCGCGAGAGCGCCGGCGCCTCGATCGCCATCGACCAGGCCACCCGCAGCAATCTCGAACTGATCCGCACGCTCGGCGGCGAACGGCGAGGCTCGCTGCTCGATTGCATCGACCGCAGCGTGACGTCGGCAGGTTCGCGTCTCTTGGCTCAAAGACTGGCCGCGCCGCTCACCGATCCAAAGGCCATCGCGCGGCGGCTCGACGCGGTTACGAGCTTTGTCGATGACGTCGCCGTGCGCGCCGACACCCGCTCCCGGCTGCAGGCTGCGCCCGATCTCGCCCGCGCGCTGGCGCGCTTGGCCGTGCAGCGCGGCGGGCCGCGCGATCTGGCCGCGATCCGCGACGGCATCCTCGCCGCCGCCGACCTCGCCCGCGCGCTCGGCGCGTTGAAAGAGACACCCGCCGAAATCGCCGACGTCATCAAGGCGTGTCGCGCGCCCGACGGCATGCTGGCGGCTGAGCTTTCCGCCGCGCTCGCCGCCGATCTGCCCGCCTTCAAGCGCGATGGCGGCTTCATCCGCACCGGCTACGACGCCACGCTCGACGAAACGCGCGCGCTGCGCGACGACACCCGCCAGGTGGTCGCGACCTTGCAGGCGCGCTACGCCGACAAGACGGGCGTGAAAGGCCTCAAGATCCGGCACAACAACGTGCTGGGCTATTTCGTCGAGATCACCGCGCAGCACGCCGACAAGCTGACCGCGGCGCCGCACAACGCCACGTTCATCCACCGCCAGACTTTGGCCGGTCAGGTGCGCTTCACTTCGACCGAACTGGGCGAGCTGGAAGCCAAGATCGCCAGTGCCGCCGAACGCTCGCTCGGGCTTGAACTGGAAATGTTCGAGCGTCTTACTGCGGAGGTGATCGCGCAGACGGCACCGATCAAGCAATGCGCCGACGCCTTGGCCGCGCTCGATGTCGCCAGCGCGCTGGCGGCGCTCGCCGCCGAGCGCGATTACGCGCGGCCGCTGATCGACGACAGTCTGGCTTTCGAAATCGAAGGCGGCCGCCATCCGGTGGTCGAGCAGGCGCTGGCGCGCGACGGCACACCATTTGTGGCAAACGACAGTGATTTGTCGCCGCCCGGCGAAACCAATGGCGGCCGTATCTGGCTGATCACCGGCCCCAACATGGCCGGCAAATCGACCTTCCTGCGGCAGAACGCGTTGATCGCGATCATGGCGCAGACCGGCAGCTACGTGCCCGCCAAGCGGGCCCATATCGGCGTGGTCGACCGGCTGTTCTCGCGCGTCGGCGCCGCCGACGATCTGGCGCGCGGCCGCTCGACCTTCATGGTCGAGATGGTCGAGACTGCGGCGATTCTCAATCAAGCCAGCGCACGGTCGCTGGTGATCCTTGACGAAATCGGGCGCGGCACCGCGACCTTCGACGGCCTGTCGATCGCCTGGGCCACCGTCGAACACCTGCACGACGTCAACAAATGCCGCGCGCTGTTCGCGACGCATTTCCATGAACTGACCGCGCTGGCGGCGCGGCTCGGCCGCCTGCACAACGCCACGGTACGCGTGAAGGAGTGGAACGGCGATGTCGTGTTCCTGCACGAAGTCGTGCCGGGCTCGGCCGACCATTCCTACGGCATCCAGGTGGCGAAACTCGCTGGCCTGCCCGCCAGCGTGATCGAGCGTGCCAAATTGGTGCTGGCCAAGCTCGAGCAGGAAGACCGCGCCAAGCCGAAAGGCTTCGAGGATCTGCCGCTGTTCGCCGCGCCTTATCAGGCGCCGCAGAAGGTTCAGGACGATGCCTACGGGCTGATGATCGCCGCCTTCGCCGCGCTCAACCCCGACGACATGTCGCCGCGCGAGGCGATGGAAGCGCTCTATACGCTCAAGCAAAAGCTGGAGCAGACGGCCAAGAAATAACGCGCGGTCTCGGACGCCGTAAAGCGCCGGAACGATCGCGCATCGGGAAGAAGCGATGAATATTGCCGAGTGCAAAAATGCGACGGCATTGGCCGAGGCGCAAAGCTGGCTCGCCAACTTCAACGACGCGTTGCAGGCGCAGGACGCCAAAGCCGCGGCAGCATTGTTTATCGACGATGGCCTGTGGCGAGACGTTCTGGCCTTCACCTGGAATTTGCAGACACAATACGGCCGCGCCGAGATCGAGCGGGTGTTGCGCGAAACGCTTGCGCGTACCAAGCCGGTGCATTTCCATATTCCGGCGAAGCGCACACCGCCGCGCTGGGTCAGCCGCGCCGGCAGCGACACCATCGAAGCCATCTTCGAATTCGAGACCGCGGTCGGCCCGTGCCACGGCACATTACGGCTGGTGCCGGACGGCGGGACCTTGCGCGCCTGGACCTTTGTGACGAACCTGCAGGAGCTGCGTGGCCACGCGGAGTGGAAAAATGCGCGCGCTGTCGTCGGCGACACCCGCACTTTCGGCGGCGAGAACTGGCTCGACCGGCTCAACAGGCAGCGCGCGTATGACGACCATGATCCGGCGGTGGTCGTAGTCGGCGGCGGGCAAGCCGGCCTGTCGATCGCGGCACGGCTGCATGCCCTCGGTGTCGACACGCTGATCGTCGACCGCCACGAACGCATCGGCGACAACTGGCGTAAACGTTATCACTCGCTGACGCTGCACAACGAGGTGTTTGTCAACCACCTGCCCACCATCCCGTTTCCGCCGAGCTTCCCGATCTACATCCCGAAGGACAAGCTGGCGAATTGGTTCGAATCGTACGTCGAAAGCATCGAACTGAATTTCTGGACCGGCACCGCGCTCGAAAGCGGCAGTTACGACGCGGCACAGCAGCGCTGGAACGTAACGCTGCGGCTCAAGGGCGGCAGCACGCGCGTCATGCACCCACGCCATCTGATCTTCGCCACGGGCGTCAGCAGCATTCCGTATGTTCCGCAATTGCCGGGGCTCGAGGATTTTAAAGGCGCCGTGTCGCATTCCGGCTCGTTCGCCAACGCCGACCACTGGCGCGGCAAGAAGGCCTTGGTGCTCGGCTCTGGCACCAGCGGACACGATGTGGCGCAAGAGCTGCAGGCCAATGGCGCCGATGTGACGCTGGTCCAGCGCAGCCCGACTTATGTCGTCAGCTTGAAAGAGGCGCAAAGCGTCTATGCCATCTATCAAGAGGGCATCCCGTTCGAGGATTGCGACCTGCTCGCCACCTCGATGCCCTACCCGGTGCTGCAACGCTCCTATCAAATCTCCACGGCGCGCGGCCGCGAGGTCGACAAGGCTATTCTGGAAGGTCTCGCCGCCAAAGGTTTCAAGCTGTATTTCGGCGAAGACGAGACCGGCTTCCAAATGATGTATCTGCGGCGCGGCGGCGGCTACTACTTCAATGTCGGCTGCTCGGACCTGATCGTCGCCGGCAAGATCGGCCTCATGCAATTCGACGAGATCGAGTGCTTCGCCACCGAGGGCGTGAGTCTGAAGGTCGGCAGCGTCGTCCCCGCCGACCTGTTGGTGCTGGCGACCGGCTACAAGAACCAGCAGGACACCGTGCGTGCCTATCTTGGCGATGCCATCGCCGACGCGATTGGCCCGGTCTGGGACTTCGACGAAGGCGGCGAGTTGAACAATATGTGGAAGCGCACCGCGCAGCCCGGCCTGTGGTTCACCGCCGGCAGTCTGGCGCAATGCCGCATCTTCTCGCGCTATCTGGCGATCCAGATCAAGGCGCTCGAAGAAGGCCTGCTGAGTTAGACCGCGAAGCCGCGCTTGCGCGCCAGCAGCACCGTCAGACTCCAGCCAACCGACGTCGCCAGCGCCAGTGACAGCCCGATGGCGCGGCCGAACGGCTCGGCGGTGACATGCAAGACGATGCAGGCGCAGGCAAAGCCAACCAGCCCGAGCGGTGCGTTGGCCAGCACGGCGGCGGCCGGCGGCCCGCCGACACGCCGGTGCAGAATGAACATGATGCTGAGCAAAATCACCGGGAATACTGCGAGAATGCCGCTGCCACCGGTGCCAAGCTGGAAACTGAACGTCACGGTAATGCCGACCAAGAGCGCCACCAGCGCAGCGCGCATCGCCAGATCGGTCCAGCGCGCGTGAAACACCGGCATGCGCACGTGACGCAGCGGCCGCGCCAGCGGAACGCAGACGCCGAGCACTACGATGTTGATCAGAATGGCGGTGAGCATGCTCCACTGAATCTCGTGCACGGCCCAGGCCAGCACCGCCCAGACCAACATCGCGCCCGGCAGTGCGATGGCCAGCGCGCGCTTTTGTGCCAGCTGCGCATAAGTGAGCGCGAAGATCACATTCACGGTGTTGATGGCGAGCGAGTTGACCGCGCTCTGCGCGATGAAACGCGCGTCGTGGTCGAGCGCGAGGAACACGTAGACCGGCCCCGCACCGAGCGGCAAAGTCGCCACCAGGCCGCCGACCAGCGGGCCCGCGCGCTCGGCGGTGATCGTCGCCGCCAACACGAAGCCGGCGGTAATGGCCATTTTGACGATCAGCGTCAGCGCGAAATAAAGGTCCGGGGGCATTTGCTGCTTCCCCCTCTCCCCGAAAAGCGGGAGAGGTGAAGAAGGCTAGACCTTGGCCATCTTCACATCGACTGGCGGACCGGCCTTGATGGTCTGGTACACGACGCAATAGCGCTCGGTCAGCTTGAGCAACTGGTCGAGCTTTTCCTGCGGCGCGTCGGTGTCGAGATCGAAGCGCAGACGGATCTGCGCGAAGCCGACCGGCGCATCTTTGGCGACGCCGAGCGTGCCGCGAAAATCGAGATCGCCTTCGGCCGAGACCTTGCCGGACTTCAGCGGAATGTCGAGCGCGGTCGCCACCGCCTTCACGGTGACGCCGGCGCAGGCGACGAGCGCTTCGAGCAGCATGTCGCCTGAACATAATTCCAGTCCGGTTCCGCCGGTGGCCGGATGCAGACCGGCAATGGCCAGTGCACGGCCGGTTTCGACCTTGCAGGCGATGCTGGTGTCGTCGAGCGTACCTTTGGCCTTCAGCGTAATGAACGCGGCCTTGGCGTCCTGCTTATAACGATCCTTTATGGGCGCCTGCATGGCGCGCAATTCGTTGGCGTCCATTCCAATTCTCCAAAATTTCCCGTCGTCCGGGCCGCGTGCCATAGCGCGTCAAAAGACGCGCGTAAACGCGCTTATGGCATGCGCCGCAACCCGGAAGCTAGGCCGTCAGCACGACACGCCCGATTACTCTCCCGGCCCGCAGATCGTCGAGCGCGCTGGCGACCTGATCCAGCGGACGCGTCTTCAACGGCACCGGCGGCAGGCCCTTGGTGCGCACCAGATCGAGCAATTCTTTCATCTCCGGCAGGCTGCCGACGTAAGAGCCCTGGATCGCCATGGCCCGCAGCGGGAAGAACGGCGTCGATACCGTGATGTCACCGCCGAACAGGCCGACGACGATGACGCGGCCGCCTTTGGTGATGCTGTCGACGCCGAGCTGCACCGTCTTCGACGCTCCAACGTAATCGATCACCGCCCAGGCGCCGCCCTTGGTCAATTTGACAATCTGCTGCGCGGCATCCGGGGCATTCGCGTCCACCACCGCGAGCGCGCCGGCTTTCATCGCCGCGTCGCGCTTGACCGGATCGATGTCGACGACGATGGCCGGCTTGTGGCCCATCATGGCGTTGAGCGCGAGGCACATCAGCCCGAGGCCGCCGGCGCCGATGATCACCAGCGGTTCGTCCTTGATGATGGCGCCGGCCTTCTTCAGCGCGCCATACGTTGTGATTCCCGAACAGGCCAAGGGCGCCGTGCGCGCCGGATCGAGATCGCCGATGTCGAACAGATAGCGCGGGTGCGGCAGCATGACGAAATCGGAATAGCCGCCGTCGCTGAAGACGCCGAGATTGCGCGGCGTCTTGCACAATTGCTCCTCGCCGGTCTTGCAGATGGCGCATTCGCCGCAGCCGATCCACGGATGCGCCAACATGCGCGCGCCGATCTTGACGCCTGTTGCGTCGGGACCCATGGCGACAACGTCGCCGACATTCTCGTGGCCCATGGTCAGCGGCAATTTGATGCCGCGTTGCAGGAGATCGAGCTTCTTGCCTTGGCCGAGTTCGTAGAAACCGTCCCAGATGTGAATGTCGCTATGGCAGACGCCGGCGGCGATCACCTTGAGCAGCACCTGCGTGCCGGTCGGCGTCGGCGTCGGCCCTTCGACCATCTGCAGCGGCGCGCCGCATTGGCAAACCTGGAAACTACGCATTGGACGCTCCCTAAGGCTTTTTTCTTTTTTTGACCGCCGGAGCATAGCAGGTCGAAGGAATAAAGGTCACCACCAGAGCGCGGCGCCCTGGCTCGACGTGGTCTGGGTGTCGTCCACGGTCGCCGGCTTCGCCAGCGAACGGTCCAACGCCGCCAGCACGCGGCGTTTGACGAAATCGAACGCCGCCGATTGCCGGTCGCGCGGCCGCGGCAATTCGGATGTGATCTCCTCATAGATACGGCCCGGCTGCGGCCGCATCACCATGATGCGGTCGGCCAAGACAACCGCTTCGTCGACGTCGTGCGTCACCAGAATCAATATCGGCCGCAGGTCGGCCCACAGGTCGAGCAGATGATCCTGCAAGTCGGCGCGCGTGAACGCGTCGAGCGCGGAGAACGGCTCGTCGAGCAGCAGCACCTCAGGCTGCGGCACCAAAGCGCGCGCGATGGCGACGCGTTGCGCCTGCCCGCCGGACAATTCGCGCGGCCAGGCGTTGGCCTTCTCGCTCAGGCCGACCCGCGCCAGCGCGGCCGCGGCGCGTGCCGCGCGCTGGCGGCGCGGCAGGTGCTCCATGCCGAAGGCGACGTTCTCGGCAACAGTCAGCCACGGCAGCAGCCGTGGCTCCTGGAAGATCATGCCGATCTTTTCGTGCGGCTGCGTCACCGGTTCGCCGTCGATCAGAATGCGTCCCTGACTCGGCGTGTCGAGGCCGCTGATGGCGCGCAGCAGCGTGGACTTGCCGCAGCCGGAGCCGCCGACAATGGCGACGATCTCGCCCGGCTTTACGTCCAAAGTGATGCCGTCGAGCGCGCGCACGCCGTTCGGATAGGTCTTGCCGACATGGTCGAGGGTGAGCATCAGTCCTCCACCGTGTCGGTACGCACGCGGTCTTCCCACCGCAGGAACGGCGCGGTGATGAGAACGATCAGCCAGTCGGTCAGCTTGCCGATCACCGCGAAGGCGACGATGGCGGCGACGATCTGCGCCGGCTTGCCGAGCTGCTGGCCGTCGACCAACAGGAAGCCCAATCCTTCCGACGCGCCCATGAATTCGGCGGCGACGACGAACATCCAGCCGAGGCCAAGCCCTGAGCGCAACGCGATCACATAAGACGGCAGCACCGCCGGCAGCAGAATGCGGCGAACCATGCCGACGCCGGACAATCTGAACAGGCGGCCGACTTCGACGATCTTGCGGTCGACCGACGCCACCGCGCCGGTGACGCCGAGATAGACCGGGAAGAAAACGCCGACGGCGATCAGCACCACTTTCGAGGTTTCGAAAATGCCGAGCCAGAGAATGAACAGCGGGATCCAGGCGATCGAGGGAATCGCGCGCAAAGCCTGCAATGTCGGATCGAGCAGCCGGAACATGAAACCGGAATAGCCGGTCAGCGCGCCGAGAAAGGTGCCCGCGACAACGCCGAGGCCGAAACCGGCGGCAACGCGCGCGAGCGTCGCCAAGGCGTTGCGCTGCAATTCGCCGGTGGCGGCGAGTTCGGCAAAGGTGGCGTAGATCACCGAAGGCGGCGGCACCAGCCGGCCGCTGGCCAGATGAAAATGCACGACCGCTTCCCAGCCGGCGGCAAGCGCCAGCGGCAACAGCAGACCAAGCGCGGGGCGCGTATAGCGTCCAAGGCCCGATTTTCGCTGCTTCTTGTCAGCCGTCGCCGGCTCGGCTGTCGCGGTCATTTGCACAAGAGACATAAGGGACCGGCGAAAGGCAAGTGTCGGGGCAAAGTACCAATGCCTGTCCCGGACGCAGTGCAGCGCGTTTGCGTTGCACCGCAGATCCGGGACCTTTAAGCGTTCGGATTCTTTAAGGTCCCGGGTCAGCAACGCATCACGAAGACGTGCTGCGCTGCGCCCGGGACAGGTACTTAGTTCGTCGGCGCCGCGAGGTATTGCGGGTCGATCAAGTCATCGACGACTTTCTTGACGTCGACATCGGCCTTGATGACACCGGCCTGCTGCAAGGCGACGCCCGCGGCGAGGATCGAGTCACGCTGCGGCGCACCGATCTTGCTGTGGGTCAGCTCGGTGCGTTCGTTGAGCTGCTTCTCGACCACCGCGTCCGGCAGCTTGGTGACAGCGATGAAATCGGCCTTCACTTCGTCCGGATGGGCGAGCGAATATTTGCGCGCCTCTTCGTAAACCGCGAGCACGCGCTTCACCAGATCGGGGTGATCCTTGGCGAAGTCCTCGCGCACATTGAGGATGCCCCAGGTGTTGGCGGCCGCGTTACGGAAGAACAGCTTGGCGCCGTCTTCGATTTCGGCCTGCGCCATCATGGGATCGAGGCCGGCCCAGGCGTCGACGTCGCCACGGATCAGCGCGGTCTTGCCGTCGGCGTGCTGCAGCAGCACCGGCGTGATGTCCTTTTCGGAGAGGCCCGCGCCGAGCAGCGCGCGCACCAGGAAGATGTGCGGATCGGTGCCGC
>CAITEM010000504.1 GCA_903891395.1 uncultured Hyphomicrobiales bacterium
GCATCATCGCCGCCGACAGGATCATCGCCGTCGGATTGGCCTTGCCTTGGCCCATGATGTCAGGCGCCGTGCCGTGGCACGGCTGGAACACCGCGTGGATGTCGCCGATGTCGGCCGACGGCGCGATGCCCAAGCCGCCAACCAATCCGGCGGCGAGATCGGACAGAATGTCGCCGAACATGTTCTCCATCACCATGACGTCGAAGTCCCACGGCTTCTTCACCATCATGGCCGCGCAAGCGTCGACATAGAGCAGGTCGGTTTTGACGTCGGGGAATTTCGCCTTGCGCTCGTTGAAGATATCGCGCTGCCAGTTGAAGGCTTTGAACACATTTGCCTTGTCAACCAGCGTCAGGCGGCCGGGCTTGCCGCGTTTCTTGCGGCGTTCGGCGAGTCTGAGCGAGAAGTCGAACAGCCGCTCTGTCTTGTCGCGCGTCACGACCAGCGTCTCTCGGGCCTCGTCGTGCGTGGTGACGCCTTTGCCCATCGAGGCGAACAGACCTTCTGTTGATTCGCGGATCAGCACGAAGTCGATGCCGTGCTCCGGCGCGCCGACGATAGGACTTGGCACGTTGGGAATAAGCCGCGCCGGGCGTACGCCAGCATAGAGGTCGAAGATGAAGCGCAGTTCGACCTGCGGCATGATCTCGGTGTTGTCCGGATAGCGGACGGAGGGCAGGCCGCAGGCGCCGAGCAGAATGGCGTCGGCCTGATGGCACAATTGGATAGTCGACTCCGGCATCGACTTGCCCGTTGCCTTGTAATGCTCGGCCCCGGCGGCACCCTCGACGAAGCGGAAGGCCAGGCCCGGCGTCGTCTTCTGGACATGGGCCAGAACCGCGAGCGCCGGCGTCATCACCTCGATGCCGATGCCATCGCCGGGCAACACGGCGATATGAAACGCGTCATTGACGGACATGGGACACCCGGCTGGCGCTCAATCAATCGGATAGGTAATGAATACGGAATGAAGTCTGTCCGCAAGCAGGCTCGCCACTGAGGAAATGCCATGCCCCGTTTCGCCGCCAATCTGGGCTACCTGTTCACCGACCGCGCGCTGCTGGAACGCATCGACGCGTCGGCTGCGGTGGGCTTCAAGGCCATCGAGCTGCAGTTTCCCTATGACGTGCCGGCGAGCCAGGTGAAGGCCGCGGTCGAGCGCAACAAATTGACGGTGCTGGGACTCAACACGCCGCCCGGCGAGCGCGACGGCGAATTTGGTCTTGCCGCTATTCCTGGCCGCGAAAAGAATTGGGACAGGCTGTTTGCCCGCGCGCTCGACTACATCACCGAGATCGGTGGCAGCGCCATCCATTGCCTCGCCGGCAAGGTGCTGCCCGAGCAACGCCCGGCGGCCGAGCGCGTCTTCATCGAAAACTTGAAACGCTCCGCCGATCTGGCCGCGGCCAAAAATATCACGCTGCTGATCGAACCGATCAATCCGCGCGACCGAGCGAACTATTTCCTCAACCATGTCGAGCACGCCGCCGACGTCATCGCCAAGGCGGGCCGCGCCAACATCAAGATCCAGTTCGATTTTTATCATGTGCAGATCGTCGGCGGCGA
>CAITEM010000505.1 GCA_903891395.1 uncultured Hyphomicrobiales bacterium
CGCCGATGCCGACGAAGTGCACCGGACCGAGTTCGTGCGGCAGTTTCATAACGTCGCCCTCAATCTCTCAGCCGTCATCTTGGCCATCCACGTTGCCGTTTCATCGCTTAAAAGACGGGGGTGCCCGGCACAAGAGGGCGTTTACGCCCGTCTTCGGCGGGCTATGGCCGGGCATGGCGGAATGACTAATAACCAGCCGTTTTCATGACCAGATCCGCCAGCCGTTCGGCGGCGTCGGTGGCGCCGGCCGATTTGGCGGCCTGCGCCATGCCGACGAGCGCGCCGGGATCGGCAGCCAGCCGGGCGATTTCCGCGGCCAGCCGCTCCGGCGTGAAATCGCGCTGCTCGAGGCGGATGGCGCCGCCAGCGTCCTGCAATACACCGGCATTGTGGAACTGGTCCTGGTCCAGCGCATGCGGCAGCGGCACCAGAATCGAGGGCCGGCCGATGGCGGACAGCTCCGCCACGGTCGAGGCGCCGGAGCGCGCGATGATGAGTTGGGCGTTGGCGATGCGCACCGGCAGATCGGCAAAGAACGCGGCGATCTCGGCGTGCACGCCGAGCCTGGCGTAAGCGCCTTCGACTTCGGCAATGTCCTCGGCGCGCGCCTGCTGCACCACCGACAAGCGCACCAGCAGTGCTGCCGGAAGGTGTTAGAAAGCCTTCGGCACGATCTCCGACATCACGCGCGCGCCCTGGCTGCCGCCGAAGACCAGCAGGCGAATTTTTTCGCTTTGCGTCGGAGCGGCATAGGGCACGCGCGACGCCGCGATCACCACGGGCCGCACAGGATTGCCGGTGAAGGTGATCTTGCCTTGCAACGCGGGATCGGCACGCATCAGCTTCGGAAAGCTGGTGGCGATGGCGGTGACGCGCGACGCCAACGCGCGGTTGGCGCGGCCCATGACGCCGTTCTGCTCGTGCAAGACGGTCGGCACGCCACGCAGGCTCGCCGCCATCAAGGGCGGCACCGTCGGATAGCCACCGAAGCCGACGACGGCGACGGGCTTGATGCGGCCAATCAGCAACCAGGCTTTCACGATGCCGAGCGTCAACATCGCGCCGGTTTTCGCCAGCGCGACCGGATTGCGGCCACGCACGGTGGCGCTCGGAATGACGTGAATGGCGCGGGCGGGAAACTGGTAATGCGCGGCGCGGCGATCGGTGGCGAGATCGACGGTGACGCCGCGCTTGTTCAGCGCGACCGCCAGCGCCTCGGCCGGAAACAGATGGCCGCCGGTGCCGCCCGCCGCCAACAGGACCAGCGGCGCCGCGCCGGACGACATTAGATCAAACTCCCCGCCGGCAGCGGCTCGGGCGCCAGCATCGCGGCGCGGGGTTGTTCGCGCGTCAAGGCCAGCAGCATGCCCATGGCATAAGCCAGCGAGATCATCGACGAGCCGCCATAGGAGATGAATGGCAGCGTCATGCCCTTGGCCGGGATCAGATGCAGGTTGACCGACATGTTGATCGCAGACTGCGTTGCGAACAGCATGGTCAGGCCGGCGGCGGCAAAGCGCGGGAACGGATCGTCGTTGCGCATGGCCCGGATCAGCGCGCGGATGACGATGAAGGCGAACAGCGACACCAGCACCAGGCACAGCGCGACGCCGAATTCTTCCGCCGCCACCGCGAAGACGAAGTCGGTGTGGCTCTCCGGCAGCAGGCGCTTGACGGTGCCCTCGCCCGGCCCCTGGCCGAACCAGCCGCCGCGCATGAAGCTCTCGGTGGCGATGTCGATGTTGAAGGTGTCGCCGGAAGCCGGATCGAGGAAGCGCTGGATGCGGCGCGCGACGTGCGGCACCGTGAAATAGGCGCTCAGCAATCCCAAGCCTGCGATGCCGGCAATGCCGAACATCCACACCACGCGCATGCCGGCCATGAAGAACAGCGCGCTCCACACCAGCACGATCAGCATGGTCTGGCCGAAATCCGGCTGGATGACGAGCAACGCCACCACCAACAGCAGCAGCGAGAAGGCGATGGCGTTGGCCGGCATGTCCGGACGCTTCGCGGATTCGCCGAACAGCCAGGCGATCAGGATGACGAAGGCCGGTTTGAGAAATTCCGACGGCTGAATGTTGACGCCGAACACAATCAGCCAGCGCTTGGCGCCTTTGATCTCGGCGCCGAAATGCGGCGTCACGGCGACCATGGCGATGCTGATGACGAAGACGGCGATCGACAGGCGCCGGATCTGCTGCGGCGACAGAAACGACACGCCAAGCATGATGGCGATCGACGGGAAGAGAAACAGGATGTGGCGGTTGACGAAATAGAACGGCTCGAGACCGAGGCGGCCGGCAACCGGCGGACTGGCGGCGAGACAGAGCACGATGCCGGCGAGCATCAGGGCCGTCAGCGCCCCCAGCATCAGGCGGTCGACCGTCCACCACCAATTGCCAAAAGGCGTGCGTTGCGTGCGCGAAACCATAAACGTCCCCAAAGCAGGGTGTGCCGCTCCATACCTGACGCTTTATAGTTTCCAGAAAATTAACATTTCGCTCACGCCTCCCGCCGACCCGGAATGACGACGGGGACTAAACCCGCACCAGACCCGGCAGCGCCAGCACCAGGTCGCGGAACACCGTGCCGCGCACCTCGAAGTTCGGATATTGGTCGAACGACGCGCAGGCCGGCGACAACAGAACGACCGCGTCCTTGAGGCCGGCCGCCGCCGCGTCGCGCGCCGCCTCGGCAACCGCCCGGTCGAGCGTGCCGACGATCTCGTGCGCGGCCTTGCCGTCCAGCGTGCGGGCGAAATCCGGCGCAGCCTCGCCGATCAAATAAGCCTTGCGGATGCGCGGAAAGAACCCGGCGAGCGAAGCGATCCCGCCCGACTTCGGCTTGCCGCCGGCGATCCAGTAGATGTCGCTGAAGCACGCGAGCGCCTGCGCCGACGAATCCGCGTTGGTCGCCTTGGAATCGTTGACGAACAGAACGTCGTCCCGGCGTCCGACCTGCTCCATGCGATGCGCGAGACCGGGGAACGTGCGCATTCCGCTTTGGATCGCCGCCGCGTCGAGACCCAACGCCAGCGCAGCAGCAGCAG
>CAITEM010000506.1 GCA_903891395.1 uncultured Hyphomicrobiales bacterium
GGCCGCTTCTCCGTGTCGATTCAGTCCGACGGCGACCTTATGTATGCGCCGGGCGTGCTGTGGACGGCGGCGCGCCACAAGATTCCGCTGTTGGCGATCATGCACAACAACCGCGGCTATCATCAGGAAGTGATGCACGTGCAGCGGCTGGCCAATTTCCGCGACCGCGTCGCCTTCCTCGGCAACGACCTGGCGCCGCTCGGCACCAGCATCCAGAACCCGGACATCGAATATCACAAGCTGGCGGAATCGATGGGCTGGTGGGCGAAGGGGCCGATCAAGGACCCGGCCGATCTGGGGCCCGCCCTCAAGGAAGCCATCGCCGTGGTCAAGTCCGGCCAGCCGGCACTGCTCAACGTCTGGACGCAGCCGCGCTAGCGCGCGATCTCGCAAAAATAAGGCGCAAGAAAAAAATGAGGAATGTCATGCGAATTCGCGTTGCCTTGATCGTCGCGGCCTGTGTGCTCGGAAGTCACGCCGCGTTGGCCGCCTCCGCCGAGAACGGCAAGAAGGCTTTCACCGCTCACGGTTGCTGGCAGTGTCATGGCTTCGAGGGCCAGGGCTCGGCCGTCACCAGCAACGGCAAGGTGATCGCGCACACCGAACTGCCTTACGAGTCGTTCGAGGCTTTCGTGCGCTCGACCAACGGGGCGATGCCGCCGTTCCGCGAGACCATTCTGCCGGCCGCGGACTTGCAGGATATCTATGCCTATCTGCAGGCGGTGCCGAAGCCGCCCGAGGTCAGCAGTATTCCGCTGTTGAAGTAGCCGTCTTGGAGTGACTTTTAATTTGCGCCTTGATCCTCGCCAGCCGCGTGATCGCTTCGATCATCGCGCCGGGGTCGCCTTGGCCTTTGCCGGCAATATCGTGCGCGCTGCCGTGCGCCACGGATGAAAACAAGATTGGCGAGCCGATCGACAGGCCGGCGGTGCGGTTGAAGGCAAGCAGCTTCGCGGCAATGTGGCCCTGATCGTGCAGCATCACGATGAAGGCGTCCGAGCCCTTCTTGCGGAACATGGTGTCGGCGCCGAACGGACCGGAGGCTTCGATGCCGTCTTTCGCCGCGTTGGCGATGGCCGGGATGATGATGTCGATTTCCTCCGAGCCGAACATGCCTTCCTCGCCGGCATGCGGGTTCAGCCCGCTGACGAAAATCTTCGGCCGCGCGATGCCGAGCTTTCTCAGCGAGGCGTCGGTGACGCGGATGACGCGCTCGACATGCTCCTGCGTGATCAGGCCGACCGCCTCGCGCACGCTCAGATGCAGCGTGGCGTGCACGATGCGGGCGTCGTCGAAGCAGATCATCAGATAGACGTCGTTGACCGGCGTGCCGGTTTCCCGCGCGACGAAAGAGGGATAGCCATCGAAGGTAATGCCGGCGGCGGCGATGGAACGCTCGGTCTGCGGCGCCGCCACCACGGCATCGACGTCGTCGGCAAGCGCCGCCTTGATCGCGGCCCGCGCGCTGGCCAGCGAGGCGCGGCCGTAGGCTGCGTCCACGGTTCCCAATTTCAACGGCGTATTGCTGCCATCGCCAGCGTCCAGCAGATTGATCGCGCCATTCGACCAGTCGGCGTCGGACGGTTTGGCGATGATGTGGAGGTGCGGCCGCAGCCCGGCGGTACGGGCATGGACCTGTACGACGGCCGGATCGCCCACCAGCAAGGGCCGGCACAGCGTCGTTACGCGGCCATCGAGCGCCGCCTTCAGCGCGATCTCGGGCCCGATCCCGGCCGGGTCCCCGGTGGCGATGGCAATGGCGGGCAATGTATCCTGAGAAGACTTGGACATCAGGTCATCTTCCGTCGGCGAATGTGGCGTCTATAATGGCATACCCGCGCTAGGCGGGAACAATAACAAACTACCAGGGAAACGTCCGCCATGATGTCGCGTGAACAGAACGAACAACTCAGCCGTATCGGCCCCGGCACGCTGATGGGCAAATTGCTGCGCCGCTATTGGGCGCCGTTTTTGCTGTCGAGCGAAATCCCGGAGCCGGATTGTCCGCCGGTGCGCGTCAAGCTGATGGGCGAGCCGCTGATCTGTTTCCGCGACAGCAAAGGGACCATCGGCCTGATGGACGAGTTCTGCGCGCACCGCGGCGTGTCGCTGTGGTTCGGCCAGAACGAGGAATGCGGGCTGCGCTGCCCCTATCACGGCTGGAAATACGACGTGACGGGACAATGTGTCGACGTGCCGTCCGAGCCGGCCGGCAACTTCGCCAAGAACATCAAATTGAAATCCTATCCCTGCATCGAGAAGGCCGGCATCGTCTGGGCCTATATGGGACCGCCGGAATTGCGGCCGCCGGAGCCGGCGCTGGAATGGACCGACGTCGCGCCGGAGCAGCGTTTCGTCACCAAGCGCTTGCAGGAATGCAATTACCTGCAGGCGATGGAAGGCGGCATCGACTCCAGCCATGTGTCATGGCTGCACGGCACCGAGCTGCACAAGGACCCGCTGTTCAAAGGCTCGAAGGGCAACGAGTACAACGAGAAAGACCGCATGCCCTTATTCGAGGTCGAGGAGTTCGACGGCGGCCTGCTGATCGGCGCGCGGCGCAACGCCGACGGCGGTAAATATTACTGGCGCATCACGCCCTGGGTCATGCCGTGGTATTCGATCATCCCGCCGCGCGCGGGCCATCCGCTCGGCGCGCATGCGTGGGTTCCGATCGACGACGAGACCTGCTGGGCCTGGAGCATCAACTATCATCCCAAGCGCGCGCTTTCGAAGTCGGAAATCTCGGCGATGCAGGACGGCGAGGGCATCCACGTCAAATACGTGCCCGGCACCTTCATCCCGCTGGCCAACAAGTCGAACAATTATCTGATGGACCGCGAGTCGCAGCGTCACGGCCATTCCTCGACCGGGGTCGACGGTATCGCCATGCAGGACGCCTCGATCCAGGAAAGCATGGGCGGAATCCAGGACCGCACCAAGGAGCATCTGTGTGCCACCGACGCCGGCATCGTGCTGACGCGCAAGCGGCTGCTCAGCGCGGCAAAGTCGGCGGCGGAAGGCGGTCCGGTGCCGGCGACGGAGCCGCAGGCGCAGCGCGTGCGCTCGGTGTCGGTCGAACTCGATAAGGATACGGCGTTTACGCAAGGCGCCAAGCATGGTCTATACCGCGAACTCGGCACCGACCCGCTGTCGGTATAGCCGCACTCGCACTAAAGGCCTGGAACAATGCTGAATTACACCGCGCTGGTCACCGTCTTGGCGGTGATCGTCTATTTCTCCACGGCCATTCTGGTGTCGCGAGCGCGCAAGACGTTCGGCGTGCCGCTGCCGGCGATTGGCGGCCATGCCGATTTCGAGCGCGTGTATCGCACGCAGATGAACACGCTCGAATCCATGCCGGTGTTTCTGCCGATGCTGTGGCTGACGGCGTTTTATATCGGCGATGCCTATGCCGCGTTAGTGGGCTTGGTCTGGGTCATAGGCCGTATCGCCTATATCTGGGGCTACACCATCTCGGTGGAGAAGCGCGGGCCGGGCTTTCTCATTCAGGCGATTGCGCAAGTCGTGCTGCTGGTCAGCGCGCCGGTCGGCATCGTGCTGCGCATGATGCACGGCGGCTGATACCGCCTTGCTGAAGCAGCATTATCCCATCGCGATTGCCGGCGGCGGCCCGACCGGGCTGACGCTGGCCAATTTGCTCGGCGTCTATGGCATCGAATGCCTGCTGCTCGAACGCAACGCCGCAACGGTGCATGAGCCGCGCGCGGTGTCGATCGACGATGAATCGCTGCGCACCATGCAGGCCGCGGGCCTTGCCGGGGAAGTGTTGTCGCAGACCGTTGCCGGTTACGGCTCGCATTATTACTCCGCGGCCGGGCGCTGCTTCGCCAAGGTGCAGCCGACCGAAGAGCCGTTCGGCTTTCCGCGCCGCAACGCCTTCCGCCAGCCGATTCTGGAGCGGCAGTTGCGCGAGGCGCTCGACCGATTCTCGCATGTCACGGCGGCATTCCGCCATGAACTGACGTCGTTCGAGCAGGCCTCCGACGGCGTGCTGTTGCGTCTGCACGATCCGTGGGGCGGGCCCCTGGAAGTCGGTTGCGATTATCTGATCGCCTGCGACGGCGCGTCGAGCCCGGTGCGCAAAAGCCTCGGCATCGCCATGAGCGGCTCGACCTTCCGGGAGCGCTGGCTGATCATCGACCTGGAGAATTCACCGAGCGCGTCGCCGCATACCAAAGTGTATTCCAACCCGAAGCGGCCCTGCATTGCGCTGCCGGGGCCGGAGAATACGCGGCGCTACGAGTTCATGCTGCACGATCATGAGACCGACGACGAGATGCTGGCGCCGGACATGATTGCGCATTTGATGGAAACGCACGAGGCCGCGCCGCAGAGCCGCATCGTGCGCAAGACCGTCTATACGTTCCACGCGCGGCTGGCGGAGCGCTGGTCCGAGGGCCGCGTGTTCCTCGCCGGCGATGCCGCGCATCTGACGCCGCCCTTCGCCGGGCAGGGCATGAACAGCGGCCTGCGCGACGCCAATAATCTGGCATGGAAATTGGCGGCAGTGACGCGACGGCAATTGGGACCGAAATTGCTGGCGAGTTACGAGCCGGAACGCCGCGACCACGCCTGGGCCATGATCAAGTTCGCGCTCAATATCGGCCGCGTGCTGGCGCCGCCGAACGCTTTTGTCGCCTGGGCGATCGAGACCATGTTCCGCGTGCTGTCGCTGGTGCTGCCGGCGCGCGACTATATCGCGCAGATGAAGTTCAAGCCGCCGCCGCGTTTTGCGCAAGGCTTCCTGGTGCCGGACGGCGAGGACGTGCGGCACACGCTGGTCGGCAGGCTATTTCCGCAACCGCGAATTGGCGGGGTTCCGCTTGATGACCTGCTGGGACCGGGCTTTTCGCTGGTGGTGCGCAGCGAGCGCGCCGCAGCGGTGCTGCCGATGCTGTCCGGCGATCCGTGGCGCACGCTCGATGCGCGCGTTGTAACGATGCCGCTCGCGGCCGGCGGCCCGCGGCTGGCGCGGTTCAACGACCACGTTCTGCTGCTGCGGCCGGACCGTTACGTCGCGGCCTGCATGAAGGTGGACGACTTGGCGCTCGGCGCGGAGAAGGTCGCCAGAATGATTGCGGCTACGGTCTAGCTACTCCGCCGCGGTCTTGGCGGTTTTGCCGATCGCTTCGTTGACGCGCGGCATGACCTGCTCGGCCATCAACTGCATCGAACGCTTGCCGAGCGCCGGATCGACCCATTCCATGCCGGCATAGACCAGTTCGCCGAAATCGCCGGTCTCTTCGCGCAGCTTCAGGATCTCGTCGACCACCTTGTTCACGGTGCCGCTGATGACACAGTTGTCCATGATGTAGTCGTGCGTGATCTCGTCGTCCGGCTGTTCTTTGTATTTTTTGAACACGTAGATACGGCCGCCGCGCCGCATCTTGGCGCCCATCTGCTCGAAATAGAAACGATAGGGGCTGTTGGCGTCGTCGCGGCCATAGCGTCGCGCGGTCGTGTCGTCGTCGGCGACGAAGATGGTGCGCGCCACGCGCCAGTCGTGGACGTCGGCCTTGGCGCCGACTTCCGCTTTGCCTTTGGCGTAATTGGTCCAGTGCGACTTGAGATGGTTCGGCAACAGGAAGTTGGCTGACAGCGGATGGAAATCGCGTTTGCCCATCAGCACGACGCCCGGCGAGAACGGCGCCACCACGGTGCCGACGATTTCCGGCCGCGGCTTCTGGTACGGCTTGCCCATGATGCCGATGCCGAGATCGAGCGTGGCGGTGGTCTTGGTCGTCACCTTGAAGCGGTTGTTCGGCAGGTCGATGTCGTAGGGCGGGTCGCGCTCCCAGATCGCCAGGATGACGTCGATCGCCTCGGCGAACATCTTGTTGCGGTCCTGGTCGAGCAGGCCGAGCGCTTCGGCGTCGGAGGTCAGCGCGCCCGGGCTGATGCCGAAGATGAAACGGCCCTTGGACAGATGATCGAACATCGCGGCATTGGCGGCGACCACAACCGGGTGGATCTGCGACAGATTGGTGGTGCCGGTGGCCAGCTTGATGGTCTTGGTGTCGGAAATCAGCGTGGCGAGGAACACGGTGCTGTTGGTGACGGTCTCGCAGCCGTCGGTCAGATGCTCGCCGACAAAGGCGTCATGGAAGCCGAGTTTGTCGCACAGGATGATCTGTTCCCGGTCCTCCTGCAGCGTCTCGGTCCAACTCCGGCCCAAGGGGTGAACCGGCATCGTGAAGTAGCCCAAACGCATTTCCGTCTCCGCCCTGGTCGTGTGGGCGCAAACTAGCCCATCACGCCCCCGGATGGGTACGTGTTTTACGCGGTCGATGTCCATTTTTGATGGGGCGAAAACAACCGCGCGCGGATGGTGTCAGGCCGCGACGCGGGCGAGGAAACCCTCGACCTCGTGACGCAACTCGGCCGCGGCCGCTTCCACCGCCTGCGACGCGGTGAGCACGCTTTCCGCCGACTCTCGCGTCTCGGTTGCCGCTCCGGCAACGTCGTCGAGCACCGAGACCACCAGCTTGGCGCTTTCCGCAGCGCCCGCGACATTCTGCGAAATCTCCGACGTCGCCGCGCTTTGCTGCTCGACCGCGCTGGAGACGGAGGCGGCGTAACCGTCGATCTCCTCCATGCGGCCGGCGATGCGGCCGATCGCCGATACCGCGCTGCCGGTCGCGCCCTGCACCGACATGATCAGCGTCGCGATGTCCTCGGTCGCCTTGGCGGTCTGCACCGCCAGCGATTTGACCTCCGACGCGACGACCGCGAATCCCTTGCCGGCTTCGCCGGCGCGCGCGGCCTCGATGGTGGCGTTGAGCGCCAACAGATTGGTCTGACCGGCAATGGTGCGGATCAACTTGATGA
>CAITEM010000507.1 GCA_903891395.1 uncultured Hyphomicrobiales bacterium
CGCCCGCGCACGTCATCGAGAAGATGAAAGAGACGCTGGGCAAGTCGCGCACCGACCGCTATTCGGCCTCGCGCGGCATTATCGGCCTGCGGCGGGCCCAGGCGGCCTATTACGAACGCCGTTTCGGCGTGAAGCTCAATCCCGATACCCAGATCGTCTCGACGCTGGGGTCGAAGGAGGGCTTCGCCAACGTGGCCCAGGCGATTACCGCGCCGGGCGACGTCGTACTGGTGCCCAACCCGAGCTATCCGATCCACGCCTTCGGCTTCCTGATGGCGGGCGGCGCCGTGCGCTCCGTGCCGTCCGAGCCGACGCCGAATTTCTTCCACGCCGTCGAGCGCGCGATCCAGCATTCGATCCCGAAGCCGCAAGTGCTGGTGGTTTGCTACCCGGCAAACCCGACGGCCTACGTGGCGACGCTCGATTTCTACAAGGACCTCGTCGCCTTCGCGAAGAAGCACAATATTCTGGAGCTGTCGGATCTGGCTTACGCCGAAGTCTATTTCGACAACGACCCGCCGCCGTCGCTGCTGCAGGTGCCGGGCGCCAACGACATCGCCGTCGAGTTCACCTCGATGTCCAAGACCTATTCGATGCCGGGCTGGCGTATCGGCTTTGCCGTCGGCAATGAACGCGTCATCGCCGCGCTTGGCCGCGTCAAGTCGTATCTCGATTACGGCGCCTTCACGCCGATCCAGGTCGCGGCCACCGCCGCATTGAACGGACCGGATGACTGCATCAAGGAGATGCGCGAAACCTACAAGAAGCGCCGCGACGTGCTGGTCGAAAGCTTCGGCCGCGCCGGCTGGCAGGTGCCGTCGCCGCGCGCCTCGATGTTCGCCTGGTCGCCGATCCCGGAGCCGTTCGCAAGCTTGGGCAGCGTCGAGTTCTCCAAGCTGCTGGTCGAGAAGGCCGACATCGCGGTCTCGCCCGGCATCGGGTTCGGCGAATACGGCGAAGGCTTCGTGCGCATCGCACTGGTCGAGAACGAGCAGCGCATCCGCCAGGCCGCGCGCAATGTCCGCCGCTTCCTCGAGACCGCGCCGGAGCAACTCCACAACGTCGTTCCGCTCGCCACGCGGCGCTGACCATGGCTCAAGCTTTAAAAGTTGGCATAGCCGGAGTCGGCACGGTCGGCGCCGCCTTGATCGCGCAGATTGCGGCGCATCGCGCGGCATTGACCGCGCGTTGCGGCCGCGCCATCGAGGTCGTGGCGATTTGCGCGCGCTCCAAGGGCAAGGATCGCGGCGTCGATCTCAAAAAGATGAAGTGGTTCAGCGATCCGGTGGCGCTGGCACGCGAGCCGGGCATCGACGTGTTCGTCGAACTGATGGGTGGCGCCGACGATCCGGCCAAGGCCGCGGTCGAAGCCGCACTCGCTTCGGGAAAATCGGTGGTGACCGCCAACAAGGCGCTGCTCGCCAAGCATGGCGTCAAACTGGCGGCGCTTGCGGAAAAGCATTCCGTTGCGTTGAATTTCGAGGCGGCCGTCGGCGCCGCCATTCCGATCATCAAGACCTTGCGGGAGGGGCTTGCCGGCAATCAGATCGAGCGCATCTACGGCATCCTCAACGGCACCTGCAATTACATCCTGACCCGGATGGAGCAGGAGAAGATGTCTTTTGCGGACTGTCTGAGGCAGGCGCAGGACCTTGGCTATGCCGAGGCCGATCCGGCATTCGACATCGAAGGCCACGACACCGCGCAGAAGCTGGCGATCCTGGCGTCGCTCGCGTTCGGCACCAAGGCCGATCAGCGCGCGATCTATGTCGAGGGAATTTCTTCGATCGCCGCGGCCGATCTCGCCGCCGCCGAAGAGTTAGGTTATCGCGTGAAGCTGCTTGGCGTTGCGATGCGTACGCCGCAAGGCATCGAACAGCGCGTGCATCCGACCATGGTACGCAAGGATTCATCCATCGCGCAGGTGATGGGCGTGACCAATGCCGTCACCATCGACGCCGAGGGCATCAATCCGATCACGCTGGTCGGTCCCGGTGCGGGCGGGGCGGCAACCGCCTCTGCGGTGTTGTCCGATATTGCCGACATCGCCAAAGGCGTGCGGTGCGCGCCGTTCGGCCGACCGGCCGCGCAACTCACCGACGTCAAGAAGGCGCCGATGCAGCGCCACGAGGGCGGTTACTACATCCGCTTTCAGGCGCGCGACAAGCCGGGCACCGCCGCGACCATCGCCACACGGCTGGCCGAGCAGGAGATCTCGCTGGAATCCATTGTGCAGCGCCACGCCAAAGGCGCCGCCGGCGAAGAAACCAAGAACGGCTCGGTGCCGGTGATCCTGATCACTTACGCGACCAGCGAGGATGCTGTTAGAAAGGCTCTCGCCGCGGTGGGGCGTGACAAGGTCATTTCGGGCCGCCCGCAAGTGATCCGGATCGAGAAGAACTAAGCGCGCGTAGATTAGATTTAAGAGGGGATGACGATGGCTTCAATCACTGTCCAGCCGGAACTGCTGCTGGAGCGCATTCTGACCCTCGAGATCGTGCGGGTCACCGAACGCGCGGCGGTGTCGGCGGCGCGTTTGCGCGGCCGCGGCCTGGACAAGGCCTCCGATCAGGCAGCGGTCGACGCCATGCGCCGCGAACTCAACAAGCTGCCGATCGACGGCACCGTGGTGATCGGCGAGGGCGAGATCGACGAGGCGCCGATGCTGTTCATCGGCGAAAAGGTCGGCAACAAAAACGGCCCCAAGGTCGACATCGCGGTCGATCCGCTTGAGGGCACCG
>CAITEM010000508.1 GCA_903891395.1 uncultured Hyphomicrobiales bacterium
ATCCACGCGGCGGCGGAAAACTTTACGCCGGTAATAAATGCGCCCAGGCCGGATCCCACTCCTTGCCGGAGGCGTCCACCACCTTGCCGTCCGGCTGATCGAAGAATTTGTTCGGTATCTGGAACATGGCGATGAAGATGCCGCCCTTCGGGCTCCAGGCCGTGTGACGGCTGCCGGCCGGACGCCAGACGAAATTGCCCGCCGTCACTTCGGTGCCCGCGTCAGGACCTTCCTTGTCCGCGAGTGAGCCTTCGAGCACGTAGGTCTGCTCGATCAACACATGCTCATGATCGGGCAGCACCGCGCCCGGATCCATCTTCATCAGCATGGTGGCCAGGCCGCTCTTCGGGTCGAACAGCAGCGTCTTCATCTCGCAGCCGGGAAACCGCATCTTCTGCCAGGGCATATCCTTGGCGCGGACCACCTTCGACAGAAGATCGAGAGGCTCGGCGTTCTGCGTATTGGGCTTGACGTTCATCGGCGTATCTCCCGGGTTAGGGTCGCGCGAACCACACTAGCGCCTATTCGACCGGCTTAATATTGGCCTGCTGCACGATTTTGCCGAATTTCTCAGTCTCGGAGGCGACGAAACTTTTGTATTCGGCCGGCGTCATGGGCTTGGGCACGATGCCCTGCGGCATCAGCTTGTCGACGACGGCCTTGTCCTTGAGCGCGGTGTTGACGATGCCGTTGAGCCGGTCGACGATCGGCTGCGGCGTGCCGGCCGTGATGAACAGGCCGAACCAGTTCAGCAGTTCGTAATCCTTGAGGCCGGGCGCCCCCTCGCTGAGCGGCGGCACGTCCGGCGGTTGCGGCATGCGCTCCTTCGAGGTCACGGCCACGGCGCGGATCTTGCCGGACTGGATCAGCGGCAGCGCCGCCGCCAGACTCGAGAAGCTCATGGTCACCGCGCCGGTCGCGACGTCGGTCACCGCCGGCGCCGAGCCGCGATACGGCACGTGCAGCACGTTGGTGCCGGCCATGAAGTTCATCAGTTCGCCGGCAAGCTGCTGCGGGTTGCCGACGCCCGACGAGGAGAACGACAGCTTGCCGGGATTGGCCACGGCGTAGGCGATCAGTTCTTTCGGATTGTGCACCGGCGTCGCCTCGGCGACGACGATGACGCAGGGCACGATGCCGACCAGCGCCAGCGGAGTCAGTTCGCGGCTGGCGTCGTAATTCATCTTGTCCTTGAACAGATGCTGGTTGATCGCGACTTCGCCGGAGGCCGCGGCGAGCAGCGTGTAGCCGTCCGGTGCGGCCTTCGCCACGGTGTTGCTGGCGATCATGGCGCTGGCGCCGGTGCGGTTCTCGACGATCACCGGCTGGCCCAGGTTCGCCTTCATCGGCTCGCTGAGAATGCGCGCCACCAAATCGACGCCGCCACCGGCGGCATAGCCGACGATGATGCGGACTGGGTGATCCGGATACCCCGCTTGCGCAAAGGCCGGGCTCACCGCACCCGCGGCAGCGGCCGAAGCGGCCGTCGCCAGAAAATGCCGTCTATCGAGCATCGTATCCTCCACGTCGTTTCTTGTTGTCGCGTTCGGCCGGTCAGTCGCCGCCCGCGCGGATCGGCGGCGCAAAGGCGAGCGCCGTATCCCACGGGAAATAGATCCAGGTGTCCTGCGACACTTCCGTGATGAATGTATCGACCAGCGGCCGGCCCATCGGCTTGGCATAAACGGTGGCGAAGTGCGCCGCCGGCAGAATATCGCGCACCATGCGTGCGGTCTTGCCGGTGTCGACCAGGTCGTCGACGATCAGGACGCCCTTGCCTTCCGCCCGCATCGACGTGATCTCGGGGCCGACACCCTTCATCACCTTGATCGCACCCTGGTTCTTGTAGTCGTGATAGCTGGCGATGCAGATGGTCTCGATGATGCGGACGTTGAGTTCGCGCGCCACGATCGCGGCCGGCACCAGCCCGCCGCGCGTGATGCAGACGATGGCCTCGAACGGCCCGGCCTCGTGTAGCCGCCAGGTCAGTGCCCGCGTGTCGCGATGAAATTGATCCCAGGAAACCGGAAAGATCTTCTCCGGACGCGGCGCTTCCGACATGCCAAATTCCCCCAATTGACCGGCGCTACAATTTCGCCTTGACCGTCTCGAGCATGGTCTCGACCGCGGCCCGCGCAGCGGCCAGTTTGCCGGCGTCGCGGGCGCGCACCACGATATTAGTGTTCGGCCCCAGCTTCTCGTCGAAGAACGGATAGCTGCCGATGATCGTGTCCGGATGCAGCTTGGCGACGGCGCCCAGCTCGGTGCCGACATCGCCTTCCTTGGCGTCGGCGCGGATGGTCTCCGAGATCAGCTTGGCGCCGGTCTTGAGCTTCGGCGCCACCTCGTCAAGCATCGCCTGCATGATCGACGGCACGCCGGCCATCACGATCACATTGCCGATCCAGAAACCAGGGGCGCCCGACACTTTGTTGTAAACCAGGGCGGCGCCGGCGGGAATCCGCGTCATGCGCATCCGCGCCTCGTTCATGACGTTGCCGGACTTCGCCATGCGCTCTTCGAGGATCCCGACAGCCTCCGGATGATAATCGATGGTCACCCCGAACGCCTTGGCGATGCAGTCGGCGGTGATGTCGTCGTGCGTTGGCCCGATGCCGCCGGTGGTGAAGACATACGTATATTTGGCGCGCAACGCGTTGAGCGCCTCGACGATCGCGGTTTCGTCGTCGGAAACGACCCGGACTTCTTTGAGGTCGACGCCAAGCGCCGTCATGTATTCGGCGATATAGCCGATGTTCTTGTCTTTGGTCCGGCCGGACAGGATTTCATCGCCGATCACGAGGATTGCCGCGGTGACGATCTCGGACATGGGCACATGAATCCTTCTGAATGCGAACCGCAGACCTAGCGTGGCAATGCGCCTCACTCAAGTTGTCGCGGAACCAATGCCGCGGGCTAGGCTTGTATTGGCAGCCTGAGCGCCCAATTTTTAGGCAGCTTTGGGTGGTCGGTCAGGTCTTCGCTGGTGCAAATATGTGGTTTGGCTAGGTTTTTGACGCTGGAGGTTAAGAGTTCTTGGCCTAAAGCTTGCAGCTTGGACGGTGGTAAGCGGTTGGGGATAGCGCCTGCTTGTCCCCGGAGGAAAACTGGGGGGACGGATATCCGGCCGTTGAGTTTAGCGTTCGTGTGCCGTCTGCTGGGGGTTACGGATGGTTGCCTGCTTCGATGAGATGAAAGGCCACGACGGTGCCGTGCGTGCGCCCTATGGCGAGCTATCGCGCTGGCTCAAGGAAGTACCGCCGGACGTACTCGACTACCGCCGCCGCGAGGCCGAACTGCTGTTTCGCCGCATCGGCATTACCTTCGCCGTCTACGGCGAGGCCGACGCCACCGAGCGGTTGATCCCCTTCGACGTCATCCCGCGCATCATTTCCGGCAACGAATGGCGCACGCTGGAAAAGGGCCTGACCCAGCGCGTCAAAGCGCTCAACATGTTCATCAAGGACATCTACGGCGCGCGCGACATCCTGCGCGCCGGCATCGTCCCCGACGATCTTGTGTTCCGCAATCCGGCGTTCCGCCCCGAGATGAGCGGCCAGAGCGTGCCGCACGATATCTACGTGCACATCGCCGGCATCGACATCGTGCGCGTCGATGCGGATACGTTCTACGTGCTCGAAGACAATGCCCGCACGCCTTCCGGCGTCTCCTACATGCTGGAGAACCGCGAAATCATGATGCGGCTGTTTCCGGAATTGTTCTCGCGCCACCGCATCGCGCCGGTCGAGAA
>CAITEM010000509.1 GCA_903891395.1 uncultured Hyphomicrobiales bacterium
CCGGTCTGCTGCAGCCAGTACAGCATCATGATCGGCAACAGTGAGCCGACGTGCAGCGAGGCCGCGGTGCAGTCGAATCCGATATAGGCCGTGATCGGTCCGGCCACGGCGCGCGCGTCCAGGACGTCGGGTTCCGACACCTGGTGGATGAAGCCGCGCTCGGCCAGAATGTTAAGGAAATCGGACTTATAGGCGCTCATTGGTGCTCGTCAGGTCTTGTCGCTACGGGGTGGCCGGTGGTGTAACAGGTCCGGCGTAAAGGAAAAGGGGTCGGGGCTTTGGACGTCATTCGGGCCATCGGGCTGATGAGCGGGACCTCGCTCGACGGCGTCGATGTGGCGCTGATCGAGACCGACGGCGAACGCATCGCGGCGCTGGGGCCGACCGGCTACAGGCCTTATACGGAAGACGAACGGGCCTTGCTGCGGGCGGCGCTTGCGGAGGGTGTCGGTCTGACGGACCGTGACGCGCGGCCGGGCGTACTGGCGGAAGCCGACGCCTTCGTGACGCGTGCGCACGCCGAGGCGGTCGAGGAATTTCTCGCCGCCGAGCGCATCGAAAGAGCCGGCATCGGGGTCGTGGGTTTTCACGGCCAGACCGTGCTGCACCGGCCGGCCGACAGGTTGACGGTGCAGATCGGTGACGGCGTGGCGCTGGCCAAGCGTCTCGGCATGACGGTGGCGTTCGATTTTCGCGCCGCCGATGTCGCGGCCGGCGGGCAGGGCGCACCGCTGGTGCCGGTGTTTCATCAGGCGCTGGCGCGCGACCTGGCCCATCCGCATCCGGTGGCCGTGCTCAACGTCGGTGGAGTCGCCAATGTCACCTTCGTCAACGGCGGCGATCCGGTCGCCTGCGATACCGGGCCGGGTAACGCGCTGATCGACGATTTCATGCGCGCCCGCACCGGCGCGCCGCTCGACCGCGATGGCGATCAGGCTTCGCGCGGCATCGCCGACGAGAAGTTCGTCGAGGATGTGCTGGCGCATGCGTTCTTCAATCTGCCGTGTCCGAAGTCGCTCGATCGAAACGCCTTTGCGTTTGCAAATATCGGGCTGCCGGATTTCTCGGTCGAGAATGGCGCGGCGACTCTGTCGGCACTCACGGCGGCTTCGGTCGCTCGCGTCGTACGCCATCTGCCGGAGCCGCCGAAGTCCTGGATCGTCGCCGGCGGCGGTGCGCGCAATCCGACATTGATGAAGATGCTGGCCGAGCGGCTCATGCCGGCGACGGTCGAAACCGCCGACGCGGTCGGCTGGCAATCGCAGTCGATCGAGGCGCAGGCCTTCGCCTATCTCGCGGTGCGCACCCTCAACGGTCTGCCGATCACGTTTCCCCAGACCACCGGCGTCAAGCAGCCGATGTCAGGCGGCATCGTCGCGCGGCCGCACTAGAATTTCAGCCGTCCGGCGCGGGCTTCACGGGGCGCCGCGAACAGGGCATTGATCGCCTCGGCGCTGCGGCCGACGGTGACGACGCCGTCGCCGCCTTCGATCCGCGTTGCTTTGTCGGGGTCCGTGATGGTGTCGCCGTTGCGGCGATTGATCTGCACGATGAAGAACGCGCCCGTGACCTGGGCTTCGATGTCGGTAATCGACAGGCCGGTCAGCGCGCCGTGCTCTGGCGCCACCACGACTTCGATCGACAGGCCGAGATTGCGCAGCGTGCGTTCCAGCTCCATCATTTTCGGCGACTCGCGCATGAAGCGAGACGTCTCTGGAAACAGAATCATCTCGGCGATGCGCTCGGCGCCGATATGGGTCGGCAGCACGACTTTGTTGGCGCCGGCGTGGATCAGTTTTCGTTCGGTCGACACGGCGTCGCCGCGCGCGATGATCTCGATGCCGGGATTGAGGCTGCGCGCCGACAACGTGATGAAGACATTGGCTGCGTCGTTCGGCAAGACGCTCGCAAGCGTGCGAGCGCGGGAGATACCGGCGTCCTCCAGCACGGTTTCGCTGGTGGCGTCGCCCTGGACGCACAGATAGCCTGCATCGCGCGCCTGCGACACGCGGTGATCATCTTTCTCGACGACGACGAAAGCGGAGCGTCCATCGGTCAGTGCCTTGGTCAGTTCGATGCCGATGCGGCCGAAACCGCAGACGATAACGTGATTGTCGAGTTTTGCGATTTCAGCATTCATGCGCCGCCCACCCAGAAGTTGCCGCAGCGGATTGAGCGTCATGAATTGGATCAAACCGCCGGTGAGGAAGATCATGCCGGTGCAGCCGACGATCATCGTCGCCATCGTCAGTACGTGCAGATAGAGTGTATTGATCGGCCGCACTTCGCCGTAGCCGACGGAGAACACCGTCAGCGTCACCATGTAGATCGAGTCCTGGAAGCTCCATCCGGCCCTCATGTAACCAAACGTCGTCGCGGCCCACACCAGCAGCATGAAGGCCGCGCCGCGGATCAGGTTTCGCGCCGGAAAGAGCGTCAGATTATCCATCGCCGATTGCCAGCCCGCCGCGCCCGGTCACGCCCGCGCGCAGCGACTATGACAAGAAATGTCAGAGGCGGGGATGGAAGCATTAGGCAGCCGCCGCACAAATATGCGGCAGCGTGGATCGCCGGGAATTCAGGGAGGCTTTACGCCGCCGGTTTGCGCTCGGTCTTCAGGCGCTTGTCGAGATAGGCCGCGATCGAGGTCAGCAGCGTGTCCACTTTGCCGTCGAAGAAGTGGTTGGCACCGGGGATGACCTTTTGCTCGATCACGATGCCCTTCTGCGTCTTGAGCTTCTCAACCAGCGTGTTGACGTCCTTGGCCGGCACCACGGCATCCTTGTCGCCGTGAATGATCAGGCCCGACGACGGGCAGGGCGCCAGGAACGAGAAGTCGTAGAGGTTGGCGGGCGGGCAGATCGAGATGAAGCCTTCGATCTCCGGGCGACGCATCAGCAGCTGCATGCCGATCCACGAGCCGAAGGACACGCCGGCGATCCAGCAGGCCCGCGCCTCGGGGTTGATGCCCTGCACCCAGTCGAGCGCGGCAGCGGCGTCCGACAATTCACCTATGCCGGAATCGAAGCTGCCCTGACTGCGGCCAACGCCGCGGAAGTTGAAGCGCAAGGTGGCAAAGCCGCGCGCCACGAAGGTCTTGTAAATGGCCTGAGTGATGCGATCGTTCATCGTGCCCCCGGCCTGTGGGTGCGGGTGCAGGATC
>CAITEM010000510.1 GCA_903891395.1 uncultured Hyphomicrobiales bacterium
CCGTTTCCCGTTTGTCGGCAACGGCAAGGCCATCGCGCTCGGCGAGGATCAGGGCATGGTCAAGGTCATCTTCGATAAAAAGACCGGCCAGTTGCTCGGCGCGCATCTCGTCGGCGCTGAAGTCACCGAACTGGTTCAGGGTTTCGTCGTGGCAATGAACCTCGAGACCACTGAAGAAGAGCTGATGCACACCATCTTCCCGCATCCGACCATTTCGGAGACGATGAAGGAGGCGGTGCTGGATGCCTACGGACAAGCGTTGAATATGTGACCTGTCATTCCGGGACGCACCGCAGGTGCGAACCTGGAATCCAGGGCACTAAAACCGATTTCTGGATTCCGGGTTCGCGAGCTTTGCTCGCGCCTCGGCTGACAGCAGGGGAGAAACAAATGGCGAAGTTCGACAGCATTCTCGGCACCATCGGCAAAACGCCGGTCGTGCGCATCAATAAGTTGGGCCCGAAAGGCATCAACCTTTTCGTCAAGGTCGAGGCCTTCAATCCGCTCGGCTCGGTGAAGGACCGTCTGGCGCTCGGCGTCATCGAGGCGGCGGAAAAATCCGGCGAGCTCAAGCCCGGCATGACGGTCATCGAAGCGACCTCCGGCAATACCGGCATTGGTCTCGCGATGGTCTGCGCCGCCAAGGGTTATCCGCTGGTTGTCACCATGGCGGAAACCTTCAGCGTGGAGCGCCGCAAGCTGATGCGCTTTCTCGGCGCCAAGGTCGTGCTGACGCCAGCCGCCGGCCGCGGCTTCGGCATGGTTGCGAAGGCGGCTGAGCTTGCCAAGACGCATGGCTGGTTTCTGACCCGCCAGTTCGAGAACGAGGCCAATCCGGCGATCCATGAACGCACCACGGCGCGCGAGATTGTCGATGACTTCAAGGGCTCAACACTCGACTACTGGGTCACCGGCTTCGGCACCGGCGGCACGCTCAACGGCGTCTCACGCGTGCTGTCGAAGGAAATGCCCAACACCAAGATCGTCGTCTGCGAACCGGCCGACGCGCCGATGCTCTCGACCCATTCGCCGCAGGAGCGCAATGCCGATGGCTCTCCCGCTAAGCCGAACGCCGCCTTCAAGCCGCATCCGATGCAAGGCTGGTCGCCGGACTTCGTTCCGAAGATCACCGCTGAAGCCGTCGACACCGGTGTCATCAGCGAGATCGTGACCATCGCCGGTCCCGAAGCGATGAAATGCGCTAAGGATCTTGCCCAGAAGGAGGGCATTTTTGTCGGCATTACCTCGGGCGCGACCTTCGCTGGAGCGCTCAAGATTGCGGAAAAGGCGGCGCCGGGTTCGACCATTCTCGCGATGCTGCCCGACACCGGCGAACGCTATCTCTCGACGCCGCTGTTCGGCGATGTCGGCGCGGATATGAACGAGGACGAGGTGAAGATTTCGCAGTCGACGCCGAACCACCAGATGCCGCCGAAGACAGCATAACGCATGGCGTCGTGGCCGGGCTTGTCCCGGCCATCCAGCCTAGATCGCCTAACTTTCAATCAGGTGATCTGGGCGCGAGTCCCAACGCGGTTGCAGAACTTGTGCGCTCATTTTGCAAACTTTTCTTCGCGTGCGCGCCCGGTAGTACTCTTGTCTCCAAAATGCATCCATTCGTTGAAAAAATGCGCGGCTTATTCTCGCTTCTGAGCTTGAAGCTGCGTGTTATAACGTAGCATTTCGTTGAGTACCTCACGCTCCTTCAGCCTTTCAAAGGTCTCGTCATAGAGCCGCTCGAACTCACGGTCATTTGGGAGGTCGAAATTTGCTAGGGACCCATTTTCATTTCGGAGCGTAAACGACATCTCTTTACCTGACCTGATCGCCGCTACGCAGGCGGATACATCGCTGCGACCACCGAACTTAGCTATCATTGCAGTGTCCCGTTCGCCCTCGACGTGGTCTGCAATTACATCGAAGTCTCTACCGTGCGCACCGTCCGAAGTGGCGAAGCGCATTATAAGTTCGACCTCTTGAGGAAGCCTAAGTGGGTCTAGATAAAAGCGAAGCCGACGGTTGAGAGCGACTCCTTCGCCATTATTCACCAGTGACGCTTCGAGGCTACAAACGATTCTCAGAGTCGTGATCGGTCCCTGCGAAGACGGGCTAGAGAAGCAATAACTACGACTGAGTTCTTCCTTCGATGGATTATTGAAGTCGCGCGACTTGTTCTCGACTTGCCATGCGCCGCTGGTCTGCGGCTTCGCTGATGGACCTTGCTTCAAAGGAATATCCGCCAGCACCGGGGTTGCTGGCTTCGCCTTGGGAGGCGGCGAGCCTATGTATCTTACTCTGTCGAAGAACCGTTCAAGCGCGGCCTTACCATCTCGCTGAGGGGCTAAGTGCAGTAGCTTCCATCCCATGTAAAGGTCGCCGTCTTTCTTGCCGCGCAAGTAAGACGCATTTTCGCGGATTAGGGACAGTAGTTCGGAGACTTCAACGGCATAGCTCGGCGCGAACCTCTTTAGTGCTTCCTCGAAAACCAGATTTGAATTGTGCATGTCGGTGTTCTGATTCATTGATCGAGAAGCGACATGAACACCGACGATTTGGAGAAATCCGAGGCAGTAGGGATCGCGCAACGCGCCCGACGGCATTTTTCCATATTGATCGAGTAGCTTGGGGATGTAGTCGGCAACCTCCTCGACGGCGCGAGTCCATTTCGACTTAAAAAAGCCTATGTTGAACATAATGTCCCCCGTCCACACCGGTGTGTCCACCATATTCCAAAGCGTCGATGTTTTCTATGGGCGAAGCCAAACTCAAATTGAACCGACGGGCAAGATTTCTGGAAGAGAATCCCTTGTGCATCTATTGCGGGGGAGCAGCGACCACTTCGGATCATTGTCCGCCACGATCTATGTTTGAGGGCCGCCATTGGCCGGAGACTTACGAATTTCCGGCTTGCGAACCCTGTAACGCAGCGGCTCGCCTCGACGAGCAAGCGCTTGCGGTTTTGCTTCGCGTCAGGCTGAGCGAAAATAAAAGTGCAGCCGCGCAACAAGAGTGGGCAAGACTCCTTCGAGGAGTCAGAAACAATCAGCCGCACATTCTCGCGGAGTGGAAAAGTTTAACTCGCAACGAGACGAAGCAGAGATTGAGAGATGCCTTCGGCTCGGAAGGAGATTTGCGCCGCAAGCAGGGTTGGGGAGTGGCGAATGTGGGCCCGTTGACGCAAGCGATGATCTCGCGGTTCATGATCAAACTAGCCAAATCGCTCTATTACCGGCACAACGAGCACATATTCGATGGGGTCCTTTACGTTCACCACATCAATCGGATGTCGAAGGACACTACCCCGGAGTACATCAATAGTATTTTGCACATGGCACCGGCCTTGCCGCAAATTGAAAGAAACCGAAAGCCGCTCGCCGATCAATTTATTTACCGCTTCAATCACAGCCCGGAACATGGCGTGATGTATGCCGTCGTTCAATTTGGTGAGCAATTTATCTTTCAGCTAATCGCGATGGGGCGTGAGATGGATGCAACGCTTGTTGAAATGCACGGCGGCAAAGAATTGCCGAAGGTGGGAAGACATGAGTGCTTTCTTTAACAAAGGCACTGCCACAAACTATTGCCTCGAAAATCTCTAAAGCGAGCTTTCGGAAGCACATAGTCAGAGTCGCCCGGAGCCATTGTCTTAATCCAGCTTACATCGATCAGCTATGATCGCATGTTAATGACTTCTCGGCCTACCGCTTCACCTTCCGCCAGAACGCGCCGATGATGTTCGAGTAATCGTCGGTCCACGTACGCACGCTTGGCGTCGGCTGGGTCAGTTTCCACGTCGGCTGGCCGTCGAGCGCGCCGATGTCGGCTGAGTCCTTGGCCGCGATGACGACATCGGAACCGAAGATGTAATTATCTTCGTCTTCTTCCTCGTTCTCATTGGTCCAGACCCAGGCCTTGAGATTGTTGGCGGCGGCGATGCCGACCACGACGCTTTCCAGTTCAAGATGGCGGTTGGAAATATGCATCGTCACCACGCCCTGCGGCGCGAGCTTGGCTTTGTAGACCGCCATCGCTTCGCGGGTGGCGAGATGCACCGGGATGGCGTCGGACGAATAGGCATCGACGATGATGATGTCGTAAGTGCCGTTGGGTTCCTTGGCCATCGTCAGCCGTGCGTCGCCGAGCACGATCGGCAGGTCGGGCGCGCAAGACGAGATGAAGGTGAAGTATTGCGGATCGCGCGCCGCGGCGATCACGGTCGGATCGATCTCGAAGAACTTCCAGTGCTCGTTCGGGCCGATGGTGCAGACCAAAGAGCCCGCGCCGAGCCCGATGACGGCAACGCGGATCGGGCCGCCTTTGCGGGCGCGCACGGCGTCGATCACGCGCGCCATCGCGGATTTTGAATGATAATAGGTCAGCGGCTCCGGCTTTCCTTGCGGCGGCTTGCCGTCGGCGGTCAGCAACCGCTCGGCGCCGTGTAGCGTCGAGCCATGCTTGATGATGCGGAAGTGGTGCTCGTAGGTCTCGTAAATAAGATTGACGCCAAAGAAGCTGCGCAGGCTGTCGACGCGGCCTTCGTCGGTCGGATAGAGCCGGATCACCGCGAAGGCGAGCGCGACGATCAGCGCCGACTTCCGCGGGTCGCGCATGAATACGATCGACAGCGCGGCGAGCGTCAGCACCACCGCGTTCAGACGGTCAACCAAGGCGTAGGTGATCTGGTAGCCGAAGAACGCGGCGCCAATCATCACCAAGGCGACGGCCAGGGCAACCGGCCAGAACCAGCGCTCGATGCCGGCCCATAGCGCATGGCCGGTTTGCGGGATGAAACGGCTGAGCACCGACCAGGCCATCGGCGTGGCCGGGCGGCACAGCACCGCGAGGACGATGAGGATCGGGTATTCCGCGATCCAGGAAAACGTGTAGGGCGCGATCAAGCCCGCGAACAACCCGCCCAGCATGCCGCCGAACGACAGCGCGACGTAGAACGCCGTCAGGTGCGCGGCCGGCGGCCGTGTCCGCGCCAGTTCGCCGTGACACGCCAGCGTGATGACAAAGAATGCCAGAAGATGCGCGGCCAGCGTCGGGACCAGCAGCATGTAACTGTTATAGAGCAGCAGCGCGATGACGCCGGCGATGGCGAAGGGTTGCAGAAACAGCAGAAACGGCTGCGAGAACACCGGCCGCCGCGCAAACATCAGCACCCAGGTCAGGAGATACAGTGACAGCGGCATCACCCACATCAGCGGCGCCGCCGCGACGTCGGTGGAAATGTGGGCGGTGACGGCGATCAACAGGCCCGAGGGCACCGCCGCCAGAAAGATCCAGCGGCCTAAGGTCGACAACGTTGGCTTTGGCGCCGGCGCCTCGTCAGGAGCAATCGCTACGACGGGTGCGCGCAACAGCAACGCGCCGCAGCCGGCGATCAGCAGCGTCAGCACGACAAAACCGATGCTCCACATTCGGCTTTGCGTGTGCACGGTGAAGGCGGGTTCGAGCAAAATCGGGTAGGCGATCAGCGCCAGGAAGCTGCCGATGTTCGACGCGGCGTAGAGAAAATACGGGTCCTTGCCGTCGACATGCCCGGTGCGCACGAACCAGGTTTGCAGCAGCGGATTGTTGGCGGCCAGCGCGAAGAACGGCAAGCCGATTGAAACCGCAAAAAGCCCAAGCAGCCAGAATTCCGTGCCGCTCGCCGGCGGCTCACCCCAGCCTTTGGCGATCGACAGCGGCAGCGTCAGTCCGGCGACGATCAGCAGCCCGACATGCACCGCCACCGGCAGCCATCGCGACCTCGCCTTGGCCAGCCAGTGCGCATAGGCGTAGCCGGCCAGCAGCATGGTCTGGAAGAACACCATGGCGACCGACCACACCGAAGGCGAGCCGCCGAGCTGCGGCAGCACCATGCGCGTGAACATCGGCTGCACGCCGAACAGCAGCAGCGCGCTGAGAAACACCGCGGCGGTGTAGGCGGCAAGCACGAGCCTGGAGGAGGGTGTGGCGGGCACGCCTGTCCTATACTAGATTCGGACCCTCTCTTTATGACCCTGCAAGGAGCAACCATGGGTGTCATTTCTTGGATCGTCGTCGGCCTGGTCGCCGGTTGGCTGGCCCATGTCATTCTCGGCGGCCGCGGCGGCCTGTTCGGCAACATCGCGGTCGGGCTGATCGGGGCGCTGGTCGGCGGATTCCTGTTCGAAAAGCTGCATTTGCAGGTGATGCCCGACTTCTGGGGCAACCTGATCACGGCCACCATCGGTGCCATCATTTTCCTGTTCATCTGGCGGGCGATACGCCGCGCCTGATTTGGCGGGCCTGATGACGGCCCGGCGCATGGCTCACCTTGCGGCGCGCCCGCCGCAGCCGTAAGTATCGGCCATGGCCGTCGTCCTCGACCTCATCAACAACCCGCGCCCGCGCCACCCGGAAAAGGCGCACCGGCCGGATTCGCCGCTCGCCAAGAAGCCGGACTGGATTCGCGTCAAGGCGCCGGTGTCGCCCGGCTATGAGCAGACCCGCGCCATCATGCGCGAGAACAAGCTCGTCACGGTGTGCGAGGAAGCAGGCTGCCCGAACATCGGCGAGTGCTGGGAGAAGAAGCACGCCACGTTCATGATCATGGGCGACACCTGCACGCGCGCCTGTGCCTTCTGCAACGTCAAGACCGGGCTGCCGAACGCGCTCGATCCGAACGAACCGGCGCATGTCGGCGAGGCGACCGCCAAGCTTGGCCTCAACCATATCGTCGTCACCTCGGTCGACCGCGACGATCTCGCCGACGGCGGCGCCGGCCATTTCGCGCAGACCATCCGCGCCATCCGCACCCACGCCTCCGGCACGACCATTGAAATTCTGACACCCGACTTCCTGCGCAAAGACGGCGCGCTCGAAGTCGTGGTCGCGGCCAAGCCCGATGTCTTCAATCACAATCTCGAAACGGTGCCGTCGCATTATCTCACCGTGCGGCCCGGCGCGCGTTACTTCCATTCGCTGAGGTTGCTGCAGCGCGTGAAGGAGCTCGATCCGCAGATGTTCACCAAGTCAGGCATCATGCTGGGCTTGGGCGAGGAGCGCAACGAAGTGTTGCAGGTCATGGACGACCTGCGCTCCGCCAATGTCGATTTCCTCACCATCGGGCAATATCTGCAGCCGACGCGCAAGCATCACGAAGTGAAGCGTTTCGTGCCGCCGGACGAGTTCAAGTCGCTGGAAACCGTCGCCTACGCCAAGGGCTTCCTGATGGTGGCGTCGTCACCGCTGACGCGCTCGTCGCACCACGCCGGCGACGACTTCGCGCGGCTCAAGGCGGCGCGGGCCAATAAAGTTTAGCGGGTGCCATCCTTCTCCTCCAAGCGCAGCGTCCGCCACAGCGCGAGCGATATGTTCGACCTCGTCGCCGACGTCGAAAAATACCCGCAGTTCGTGCCGCTCTGCGACACGATGAAAATCAAAAGCCGCACCGACAAAGGCGACGTCACCGTTATCGTTGCCGCCATGACGGTCGCCTACAAACTGATCCACCAGACCTTCACCAGCCGCGTCACCCTCGACCGGCCCAATCTGAAAATCATGGTCGAATATCTCGACGGTCCGTTCAGCCGGCTGCAGAATCGCTGGACGTTTCACGCCTCCGGCGAGGAAGCCTGCACCGTTGAATTTTTCATCGACTATGAATTCAAAAGCCGCACGCTGGCCATGCTGATGGGCGCGATGTTCGACACCGCGTTCCGCAAATTCGCCGCCGCTTTCGAGAAACGCGCCGACGAGGTCTACGGCCGCAAGCCGGCCTAGGCTGTTACCTCCGAGCGCGATGGAACGGCCTTGGTCCGGCACCGTTAGCCCTCGGCCGGATCAGGCCGGCTTGGAGCCACGTCATGCCCGCCACCGCACCGCTCGATCCTGTTCGCTACCATCCTGCGATCGAGCGGCCCGAGCCGGGCGAGGCCGAAACCGGCGCGGCCATCGTCAAGGCGATGCGCGGCATCAACGAGACCACCTTCAAGGATTACGGCCATGCGGTGCGCGCCGTGCATGCCAAGGCCCATGGCCTCATCAACGGCACGTTGCGCGTGCTCGACGGTTTGCCGCCGGCTTTGGCGCAAGGCTTGTTCGCGACGCCGGGTGCGACCCATCCGGTGCTGATGCGGATTTCAACGATTCCCGGCGACGTACTCGACGACAATATTTCGGTGCCGCGCGGGCTCGCCATCAAGGTGATGAACGTCGACGGCGAACGGTTGCCGGGCTGGAATGCCCCAGAGCAGGACTTCCTCATGGTCAACGGGCCGGCTTTCGCCGCGCAAAACGCCAAAGCGTTTCTTGGCGGACTGAAACTGCTGGCGGGCACCACCGACCGCGTCGCGTGGCTGAAGCGGCTATTGTCCGAGGTGACGCGGCCACTGGAGCGCATCCTGAAGTCGGTCACCGGCAGGCACACGCTGCTGGTGGCGCTCGGCGGTCATCCGGCGACCAATCCGCTCGGCGAGACCTATTATTCGCAGGCGCCGCTGCTCTATGGCCTCTACATCGCCAAGGTGTCGCTGGTGCCGGTGTCGCCGGCGCTGGCCGCGCTGAAGGACGCGCCGGTTGCGTTGCGCGGCAAGACCAATGCGTTGCGCGAAGCGGTGGTCGATTTCTTTCGCGGCAACGGCGGCGAGTGGGAGTTGCGCGTGCAACTCTGTACCGATCTCAAAACCATGCCCGTCGAAGATGCTTCGGTGGTCTGGCCCGAAGATCAAAGCCCGTACATCGCGGTCGCGCGCATTGCGGCGGCGCCGCAGAATGCCTGGAGCGACGACAATGTGCGGCACGCCGACGGCGCGCTGTCGTTCAGCCCTTGGCACGGTCTGGCCGCGCATCGCCCGCTCGGGTCGATCATGCGGGTGCGAAAAGCGGCCTATGACATGTCGGCGCGCTTCCGCGTCGAGCATAACGGCCCCTAACGCGTTTCGAATTTGCCATCATGAAAGCATCGTAGGCAGAGTTGCCTTAGTTTGCCGCTTCGACAAACCAATGGGTGATTTCATGCCGATGTATCGCTGGGCCGAGATGGAAGAAGTGCCGCTCAATCCTCTGATCACCGGCCGCGTGGTCGAGGCGCCGAACGCCATGCTGGCGCGGATCAAGGCGCCGAAAGGTCCGATCAACATGCACACCCACGATTTCGATCAGATCACGCATATGCTCGCCGGCAAGTTGCGCTGGGTGATCGAGGGCGAAGAACCGCGCGTGGTCGGCCCTGGCGACGTCATGGTCATGCCGGCTGGCGTGCCGCATGGCGGCGAGGTACTGGAGGACGCGGAATATCTGGATATTTTCGCGCCGGGCCGGCAAGATTTTAGCTGGTACAAGCAGAAGCTCGAACAGAAATAGAGCCGCGCATTCAAGCTGCGGCCGCAGGGAGTTCTCTCGATGCGTTCACTCGATCGTCGCGCCTGGCTGGCGCTGGGCGCTGCGCTGTTCGTTGGAGCCGCCGCGCCGTCATTTGCGCAGTCGAATTACCCGTCGCGGACGATCACGTTGATCGTGCCGCTGCAGGCCGGCACCGCGTCCGATCTGGTGGCGCGCATCCTGGCGATGGATGTCGGCGAACGCACCGGCAAGACCATCATCGTCGAGAACGTGCTGGGTGGTGGTGGCGGCATCGGTTCCGCCCGTTTGGCGCGCTCCGCACCCGACGGCTACACGCTCGGCGCGCTCAACAACGGCATCCACACCATCTTGCCGTTCACGGCCATGAAGTTCGGCTACGAACCGTTCGACGATCTTCTCCCCGTGACGCTGCTGGCGCGCTTTCCCAGCGTGCTGATCGTCAACAACGCGCTGCCGGTCAACAGCGTCGCCGAACTGATCGCGCTCGCTAAGAAGGAACCCGGCAAGCTGAATTACGCTTCTGTCGGGGTTGGCAGCCCGCAGCATGTAGCGATGGAGCAGCTCAAGGCCGACGCGGGCATCGACATGCTGCATGTGCCGTATCGCGGCGGCGCCGCGGCGACGCAGGCGATCGCCGCCGGCGAGGTCAACGCGTTCTGGATCGCGACCTCGGTGGCGTTGCCGTTCATCAAAGCGGGGACCGTGCGCGCCATCGGCGTCGGCGATCGCGAGCGCACCCAGGCGTTGCCGGACGTGCCGACGGTCGGCGAAACGGTGAAAGGGTACGACTACATGCCGACGCTGGCTCTGTTCGTGCCGAAGGGCACACCCTCCGACGTCGTCGCCTATTTGCATCGCGAGTTCACGACATCACTGAAGAAGCCGGACGTGATCAAACGGCTGGCCGACGCCGGTCTTGAGGCTCATACGTCAACAGGACCTGAATTGCAGTCTTCCCTCGAAGCGGAAGCCAAGCGGCTGGGACCGCTGGTCAAGAAGCTCGGCATCGGTCAGTTCTGACGTGTCCGAGCTTGTCGAGCCCCGCGCACCGGAAAGCGAGCCGAGCTTCGAAGAAGCGCAGGCGCAATCCAGCGTCGCGCGCGGCTGGTTGAACGGCGATTTCGCCGATCAGGTCAGCTACCCCGTCAGCTACAGCGGCGAGCCGATCACATTCGTCGTCACCGGCCACCCGCCGGCGACCGCCACCGCGGTGGTCGATGTCTTCAAGCCTTCGTTCAAGGTGCTGGAGACGATGTCGCGCGGCAAGATCAAGGTCGAGGAACACTGGGGCGCGAGCCGCCATCGCGACCGCGATGGCGTGGCGGCACTTAACGATGGCCGTTCGCATTTTGCGCCGATCTATTCGGGTTGGGACAGCAAGGCCTACAAGCTCGTGCAGGGTCTGCAACTGCCGGGACTGTTTCCCAATTCGGAAGCGGCGACGTTGGTGTCAGAACAGCTCTACGACAAATACTTCCGTGCCGACGTTGAGCGCCAAGGCATTCTGATGGGCCGCATGAAGGCTTCAGGCGCCTATCACATTTTCAGCATGGCGCCGGTTCGCAGCCGCGACGACTTCAAAGGTCTACGCGTCGGCACCACGGAAGGCGTCGAAGCCGACGTCATGCGCGCACTGGGGGCAACGCCCGTCAGCCTGTCGTCGCTGGAAATGAATCCGGCCCTGTCGGAAGGCCGCATCGACGCCATGCATCTCGCCGACGGGTCGGCCGAAGTGTTTGGCATCGGCAAGGTGGCGCGCTATCGCACCGCGCTCAGCCTGGTGCGGCAGAACCTCGAATTCGGCATGAGCAAAGCGGCGTGGACGGCACTGCCGCCGGATCTGAAAACGATTGTCGATGCCTGGCTGCGCGCCGAGGCGCAGGCCGAGACGCAGGTGTTCTACCGGGTCGCGGGTGCGCGGGCGCGTGACCGCTTCAAGGCCGGCGGCATGCAGTTCGTCGAATTAAATGTCGCGGAATTTGGCAAGGTATTCGACGCGACCCGGTCTGTGGTGGACGCTTTTGCCGCCGGCGAAGAGGCCGAAGGCCGGCCGGCGCGCGCGATGCTGCGCGATATCGCGGACGCGGTCGAAGAGCTGCATGGCAAGACGCCGAACGATCTGATGCGCGATGCGATCCTGAACCCGGTGCGGGGCATCAACCGCTAATTCAACGCCCAGATCGAATAATTCAACACGCCGGCGAAGCCGACCCAGACTGCGAGCGGCGCGAGTGCCAGCGCTGCGAGACGGTCGAGCCGCGCCATAGCGATGATGGTCGCGACGATCAACAGAAACTGCGGCACGATGTTCACCAGCCCGAGCGACGGATTGTGCGCGGCAAAGAACATCCACGACCACGCCGCGTTGAGCGCGAGCTGGGCAAAAAATAAATTCAAGGCGAGGCGGCGCGCGGGCGATGGCGCCAAACGCAGGATTCGCCATGCGGCGAAGGCCATCAACAGATAGAGCGTCGTCCACACCGGACCGAAAATCAAATTCGGCGGATTGAACGATGGCTTTGCGAGTCCGGCATGCCACGGCAGGTTGGGAAAGGTCGCGATCTGGCCCAGCGCCAGCGCGGCCACCACCGGCACGATGGCAATCGCAGCTGCGGTCCAGTTGCGCCGCGTGGAGATGACGGCTGTGTCGCTCATGGCAGTTCGGCTTCCTGGGTCTGGCTACGGCGTCGCCAGCGTCTTCAGCATCTCCAACGCTTGTAGGACCGATTTGTGCCGGACAGCCTCGCGGCCGATGGCGCCGTAGCGTTTCTCGGCGTGGATCATCCGGCCTTCGCCAAGACTTGAGGCGGCGGCGAAATGCACCAGCCCCACCGGTTTGGCGCGGGTGCCGCCGCCGGGACCGGCAACGCCGGTGATTGCAACGGCGATATCGGCATGGGAGTTACGCAACGCGCCGAGCGCCATGGCTTCCGCCGTTTCCCGGCTGACCGCGCCCTTGTCGTCGAGGACGTCGAGCGGCACCAGGAGCATTTCCCGTTTTGCGTCGTTGCTATAGGTGACAAAGCCGCGATCGACCACGCTGGATGAGCCGGCGATTTCGGTCAGCGCCGCGGCCACCAGTCCGCCCGTGCAGGACTCGGCGGTTGCGACCTTGAGGCCCCTGCGGTTGCAGGCGTCGAGCACGGCCTTCGCGGCGGCGAGGATGTCCTTCGTCATAATGCGCTCCAGGGCAGCCGCACGGTCGCCGTGGCATAGGCCGCAATGCCTTCGCCGCGACCGGTAAAGCCGAGCTTTTCGCTGGTCGTGGCTTTGACGGCGACGCGGCCGATGCCGAGCTGGGCAAGTTTGGCGATCTGCGCGCGAATGGCGTCGCGATGCGGCCCGATCTTCGGCGTTTCGCAGACGATGGTGAGATCGAGATGCGCGATGCGGCCGCCGCGTGCCGCGACGCGCTCGACCGCAAAGGTCAGAAATTGGTCGGACGAGGCGCCGCGCCATTGCGGGTCGCTCGGCGGGAAATGCGAACCGATGTCGCCGTCGGCCAGCGCGCCCAGAATGGCGTCGACAAGCGCGTGCAATCCGACATCGGCGTCGGAATGGCCGACAAGGGCGTGGTCGTGCGCGATGCGCACGCCGCCGAGCATGACGTGATCGCCGGGACCGAAGGCGTGCACGTCGATGCCGGTGCCGGTGCGCACGTCACCCATGGCGGCAAATTGCATGGCTTCGCTGCGCGCGAAATCTTCGGGCGTGGTGATCTTGATGTTGCCCGGCTCGCCGGCAAACAGGCTCACTTTCATGCCGGCCCATTCGGCGAGCGCGGCGTCGTCGGTGAAGTCGTCGCGGCCGGCCTGTTGCGCGCGGCGATGCGCCTCGAGCAGCTTGGCGAAGCCGAAGGCTTGCGGTGTCTGCACCAGCCGCAACGAGGCGCGGTCGAGCGTCTTGTCGACATAGCCAAGGCCGTCCACGGTCTTGACCGTGTCGGTGACCGGCAAAGCCGGGATCGCCGCGCCGCTTTTCTGCGCCGCCTGAATGGCGCGGGTGAGCAAAGCGTTGCTGGCGAAGGGCCGCGCCGCGTCGTGGATCAGCACGATGTCGGGCTGGCGCGCGGCAAGGGCCTCGAGGCCGGCGCGGACCGAAGCCTGGCGGGTCGCGCCGCCGAAAGCCGGCGGCAGCAGTTTCGTCGCCGTCAAAGCGGCGGTCGCATCGCGATAAAGCGCGACATCCTCGGCGTTGATCACAGGCTGTACAGCGCCGACATTCTGATGTTCTAGGAACAGGGACAACGTCCGGCTCAGCATGACGTCGCCGCCGATCTGCCTGAATTGTTTGGGCAAATCGCTACCGGCGCGGGTTCCGCGTCCGGCGGCCACGATAATGGAAACAATTTCAGGCATCCCGCCTCCCCAAAACAGCCCCTGCATTAACGCATAGTGGCTCGTATGAACAAATTATTGCAGTGCAACACTTGCGCCCTGCATCGAAATGGCTAAACTCTAAGCAATGGAAGGGGTCGCCTAAATGCTAGGCAGTCATCCCGGGCGGGGCCAAATCAGTCAGTTTCTCACCAAATCCCTGCGGGTCGGTCCTGTGACGGTGCCGAACCGCGTTTTCCTGGCGCCGATGTCAGGGATCACCGACACGCCGTTCCGGCGGCTGGCCGAGCGTCTCGGTGCCGGACTCGTTGTTTCGGAAATGACGGCTTGTGCCGGCCTGGCAACAGGCCAGCGCGAGGCGCGGGTGCGCAGCGAGGGGCAGGGCGTCGGCATCAATGTCGTGCAGCTTGCCGGCTGCGAGGCCCATTGGATGGCCGAAGGCGCCCGCATCGTCGAGGCGCAGGGTGCCCAGATCATCGACATCAACATGGGCTGCCCGTCCAAGCAGGTGACCAACGGCGCTTCCGGGTCGGCGCTGATGCGCGATCTCGATCATGCCCTGCATCTGATCGAAGCGACCGTCGGCGCCGTCAAAGTGCCGGTCACGCTGAAGATGAGGCTCGGCTGGGACCACGCCAGCATCAATGCTCCCGATCTTGCCCGCCACGCGCAGGACGCCGGCATTCAATTGCTTACCGTCCACGGCCGCACCCGTTGCCAGTTCTATACCGGCAGCGCCGACTGGTCGGCCGTCCGCGCCGTGAAACAGGCCGTGACGATCCCCGTGGTCGTCAATGGCGACATTCGTTCGTTCGATGACGCCACGACTGCGCTGGAAAATTCCGGCGCCGATGCGGTGATGGTCGGTCGCGCCGCGCAGGGCCGTCCGTGGTTTCCCGGCCAGATGGCGCAATATCTTGCGACCGGCAAGCGCGGACAGGCGCCGCATCTGTTCGAGCAACTGACGTTGATCGATACGCTCTATGACGAAATGATTACACATCACGGCGTAACGATCGGCCGGCGTCACGCGCGCAAGCATCTTGGCTGGGCGCTCGATGCCGCGGCCGCAAGCGCCGGTGTTTCGCCTGAACTTCTCAAGAACCACCGCGCCCGCGTTTTGACCGCCGAAGAGCCGGCGAGCGCGCGCCGGAATTTGGCAGAGGCATTTGACGCGTTCGCATGGAAGGCCGCCGCATGAGTCGAGCCCACGCCATTTCGACCGATATTCCGTCACCCGCCGATGCGGTGCTGCACGCGCTGCCGCATCCCGTTTTGATGGTGGCGCCCGACGGCAAGATCGCCGACGCCAATGTCGCCGCTGAGCAATTCTTCGAAGCTTCGACGCCGATGCTGCGCCGTCATCTGCTGCGCGACCTCGTGCCATTCGGTTCGCCACTGCTGACCCTGATCGACCAGGTCCGCCAGCGTGGCGCCGCGGTGAATGAATACAAAGTCGATCTGGCGACGCCGCGTAATCCAGGCGAACGGCTGGTGGATCTGCATGTCGCGCCGTTGCCGGAATATCCCGATCATGTCGTCGTGATGCTGCAGGAACGCACCATCGCCGACAAAATGGACCGCCAGTTGACGCATCGCGGCGCGGCGCGCTCGGTGATCGCGCTCGCGGCCATGCTGGCGCATGAAATCAAGAATCCGCTGTCGGGCATTCGCGGCGCCGCACAATTGATCGAGCAGTCCGCCGGCGACGACGACCGCCAGCTTACCAAATTGATTTGCGACGAGACCGACCGCATCGTGAAACTGGTCGATCGCATGGAAGTGTTCGCCGACGAGCGCCCGGTCG
>CAITEM010000511.1 GCA_903891395.1 uncultured Hyphomicrobiales bacterium
AAACCTTCGCCCATGACGATGCCGTCGATCTCGCTTGTGCCGAGCAGCCTCGCGGCACCCTCGATGCTGAGCGCGCCGACCATCTTGACTCGCTCGCCCATGGCGACGCTGAGCGCCGCATGATGCGGACCGCGGCCCAGGATCAGAACGGTGGCGTCGTCCAGGGCGTCGGTGAGCGGCAGCACCGGCGGTGTGGCACCTTGCGTGGTCGCCATTTCGATGCGGCGGATCACGGCCGCATGCAGGGCGCGGACCCGCATCGCCGATTGCAGTCGCGTGATGGCGTGGGACACCGGCAATGACGCGTCGGCTGGCAGCGCGATCGGGAGCGCGGGGTCGTGGACGGAATCGGTGAAGGCCAGCGTCGGCACGATCGCGCCGCTGGCGGTTGCGATTTGCAGGCACAACATGCGCGCGGACGACTCGCTCGGCGGCGGCCCGGGTTCGGCGATGACGACCGCTGACGGCTTGACCGAGATGAAGGCGGTCGGGGCGTCGGTCCAGTTCGTTTCGATGATGGGGAATGCGCCAGCGGCGCCCAGCGCCGCTACCAAGTCGGCCGCCGGACGTTCGGCGACGACAATCATCGGACCTTGAAGCGACATGGGGACACGCACTGTTACAAATACAGCGGTGACTCTAGCGGCCGGCTCTTAATACCTCGTCAACGACGATGAAAGATTACGCGGGATTTTACGGACGGGGCCGGAAGGCGGCGGCGATCAGAGGATTGAAGCCGTGCGTTTGCAGCGACGTGACGATCGAAGCGTGGTCCAGCGCTTTCCCTGCCAGGCGCTCGCCCAGCATGGCGTCGGGTAATGCAACGATGGTCGCGCCGTGATCGGCGCTTGCGACCGCGGCTTCGAGCGCACGCTGCGGCAAGCGGTAACCGCCAATCCCCGTCATGCCGGCGGGCGGCGCGGTCAGGATCAAGGTCTGGCAATCGCGGTCAAGACGGCATGCGAAATCGGTATCGACAAAACCGGACTCGTGGACGGTAAGATGCGGCTCTGTTCTATTCTCGGCCCCTGGCGGAAAGGCGTGGGCCGGCACCATGGGCCCGCGCAAAGCCAGCATGCCAGCGACGCTGCGCATGGTTTCGATGACCGTGATGGCGGTGGACGAACCATGCGGCGCCCCGACGATGCCAAAGGGAATGGCTGCAGGCATTCCATCGGAGCCACGCCGTAAAGCGATCAGACCGGTCTCGCCGAAACCGGCGGCATCGACCAGCGTTGCACGGCCGCGCCACGCGGCTACGCCGGAAAGCCGCTCCGGCGATCGCCACAGCGCAACAATGCTGGCCGGGCGGCAGCGGCTGTTGGCCTTGGCCACGGGACCGAAGGCCGGACCGGGTAGTACGATCATGCCGCCGTCATGCGCCTGCGCCTGTGCCGCGAAGATATCGGGGTCGAAGGCGTGGTGCAGGCTCAAAGTACCGCCGCCAAGCAACCACGGCAGCAGGGTCAGCGACAGGCCGGCAAACGAGCTCAGCGGGATCGACGACAGCAGTCTTCCATCCTGTGCCGCATTGCTCTCAAGATAAGGGCCGAGACCGCCCGCGATCAAAGCGCGCTGATTGCGCGCCACGGCGCGGATGCCGTCTACGCATTCGTCGAAAGTGATAACGGCGACATGCGACGCGGCGTCGCCCGACCGCGCCGGCGTCGGCTCGAAATCCGGCGTTGCGGTGGCGAAGAGCCCGTCGAGAGGCGCCACGCCATCCGGCAGATCACGCCCGAAGCCTAAAACATAGCGAACCGGAAACACTTCGACGGCCGCTTGCATCGCCAGCGCGGCATGCGCTGCCGCCCCGATCCGCGACGACGTAATGAAGGCCTTCGGTCCGAGCGGCTTGAGCGCCGTGACGATATCGTGCTTGCGCCAAAGCAGCGGCAGCGGCGCCGCAATCATGCCGGCGCGCAAGATGCCCAGCAGCACGATCACGCTCTCCACGGTATTGGGTAACTGCGTCGCCACCACGGCGTCGGTCTGCAAGCCGAGACGGCGCAGCTTGGTCGCCAGCGCCGATACCGCCCTGTCAGCCTGCGCGAAAGTCAGTTGACGCGGCGCGCCGTCGGTAAAGCTCTCGCGGTTCGGCGGGTCAGCCAAAGCGATCGCATCGACGTCGCGTACCGCGGCGCGGCGGAACAGATCGTCGAGGGTCGCGCGGCCGCCGGGCGCTTCGCTGTTGAGTTCGAAATGAGCGCCATCCAAAATCAAGGGGCGTCTCCGTGCCACCACGTTTCCGGCAGATAGCCGAACAACGAGGTGTTCGAGGGATGCTCGATTCGCTTCCACCGCGCCACCCATTGCTTGGGCGGAAAGTACAGCGGCACCACGAAGAAGCCGGATAACAACAAGCGATCGAGCGCGCGCGTCGCTGCCACAAAGTTTTCCCGCGTGGTGGCGCTGAGCATTTCCGAGATCATGGCGTCGATGGCTGGCGATTTGACGCCCATATAGTTGCGGCTGCCTTGCTGGTCGGCGGCGGCCGAGCCCCAATAGAAATACTGTTCGTTGCCGGGCGACAGCGACTGCTCCCAGCGGTAATCCATCATGTCGAAGTCGAAACTGATGCGTCGTCGCTCGAATTGGGTGGCGTCGATGCTACGCACCTGGGCGTTGATGCCAGCGCGCTTGAGGTTGCGTGCGAAGGCGAGGGCCAGGCGTTCCTGGTCGCGGGTGGTCGTGAGAATCTCGAAGGCGAAGGGCCGTCCGCTGGCACGATGCGTGAGTTCCGTGCCTTTGAGTTCGTAACCAGCCTGCGCGAGCAGCGCGAAGGCGTGGCGCAAGCCGTCGCGGTCGCCGCCCGAACCGTCGCTCTCTGGTGGCGACCATTTTCCGTCCATGATGTCGGCACGAACAAGGCTCGGATAGGGTTTCAACAGTTCGAGTTCGCGCGCGTTGGCCGGCACGCCATGCGCCGACAGATCGCAGCCGTCGAAGTAGCTGGCGGTGCGTTTGTAGAGGTTGAAGAAGTAGGTGCGGTTGATCCATTCGAAGTCGAACAGATACAGGATCGCCTCGCGCACGCGGATATCGGAAAAGATCGGCCGCCGCGTGTTGAACACCAGCCCCTGCATGCCTTTGGGCAGACCGTAGGTGAAGTCCTCCTTGACCGCGCGTCCGTCGCGCAGCGCCGGAAAATCATAGGCCGTCTGCCAGCGCGCCGGGTCAGTCTCGAGGCGCACGTCGTAGTCGCCTTTCTTGAAGGCTTCGAAGTGCGTGTTGCCATCGCGATAATAAGCGAACCTGATCCGGTCGAAATTCCACAGTCCGCGATTGATCGCCAGATCGCGACCCCAATAGTCCGGGTTGCGCGTGAAGGTGACGCTCTCGCCGGGTTTCACCGCCGTGATGGTGTAAGGCCCGGTGCCGAGCAGCGGTTCGAAGCTGGTGTCCTCGAACGTCTCCGGCTTGACCGCGTGCTTCGCCAGCACCGGCATCAATCCGATGATCAGCGGCAACTCGCGATCGTCCGCGCCGGTGAGATCGAAGCGTACCGATCGTGGCGCAATCTTTTCGGCTTTGACGACCTTGACGTAATAGGTGCGGTAGTTCGGCCGGCCTCTGTCGCGCAGCAATTCCCATGTGAAAATCACGTCTTCCGGCGTCACCGGCCGTCCGTCGGAAAAGCGGGCCGCCGGATTGATCGAGAACGTAACGTAACTGCGGGCGTCATCAGTTTCGATCGTATCGGCGATCAAGCCATACAGCGTGAAGGGCTCGTCGTAGCCGCGTGCCATCAGGCTCTCGACCACGTAACCGCGAATATTTGCGGCAGCGAGGCCTTTGACGATCAGATGATTGAGGCTGTCGAAGGTACCGAGCACGCCGTGGGTCAACTGGCCGCCTTTGCGCGCCGCCGGGTTGGCGTAAGTCGGGGCGGTAAAGCCGGGAGGCCACGCCGGTTCGCCCTGCATGGCGATGGCATGGCGGGCCGAGGCCGCCCGCGCGCGAAGCGGTAGGCCGGATGCGAGCAGCGCCGCCAGACCGCCACGCAACATACCGCGCCGCGACGCGCGCGGGGCCGGGGAGGCGTTCAAACTGGGCGGGCGCGACGAGCGAATGCGATTCGTTCCGTTTCGCTGGAATTTAACACACGGGGGCAGCGCGAAAGCCGCTCCAGTCCGTAATTCGGTCCATTCGTGGCTTTATCGCCGCGGCAAGATGGGCTATCACGCAGCGCAAGCACCACGCGGATGGGGACACGCTCTCGCCGTATTTCACGGGGAAAGACCCATTCTTAAAGGCGACCGCCGGGCTCAAGGGCCCGCGAGCGGTTCGAACAAAGGACTTATTGCATGGATCATCGGATCGCATCGGCCCGGCCAATCGGCCGCGTGCTGGCCGCCACCGGTTTGTTGGCAGGGATGCTGATGGCAACCGCCGCCTTGGCCCAGACCCCGGCTCCGGCGCCCGCCCAGAAGCAGGCGCCCAAGGCCGCGCCGAAGCAGGCACCGGCCGCGCCGGCGGCTCAGCAGCCGGCGCCGCAAGCGCCAAGCGGCCAGCCGCAGCAGCAGGCCGGCGACGTGCCGCAACTGATGTACTCGCCGTGGATGAAGGTCTGCGGCAAGGGCCCGGACACCAACAACCAGCAGGTCTGCGTCGTCACCAAAGACGGCCGTCTCGAAAACGACATGCCGGTCGCGATCGTCCAGCT
>CAITEM010000512.1 GCA_903891395.1 uncultured Hyphomicrobiales bacterium
AAAAAGACAATTGCATCATCATCTGCTCGATCGAGAACATCGATCCGATGGGCGTGCACACCGGCGACTCGATCACCATCGCGCCGGCGCTGACGCTGACCGACAAAGAATACCAGATGATGCGCGACGCCTCGCTGGCGGTGCTGCGCGAGATCGGCGTCGAGACTGGCGGCTCGAACGTGCAGTTCGCCGTCAACCCCGTCGACGGCCGCCTCATCGTCATCGAAATGACCCCGCGCGTCTCGCGCTCGTCGGCACTGGCGTCGAAGGCCACCGGCTTTCCGATCGCCAAGGTCGCCGCCAAACTCGCGGTCGGCTATACGCTCGACGAAATCGCCAACGACATCACGGGCGGCGCGACGCCGGCCTCGTTCGAACCCACCATCGATTACGTCGTCACCAAGATCCCCCGTTTTGCCTTCGAGAAATTCCCCGGCGCCTCGAACGTGCTGACCACGTCGATGAAGTCGGTCGGCGAAGCCATGGCGATCGGCCGCACTTTCCAGGAAAGCCTGCAGAAAGCGCTGCGCTCGCTCGAGACCGGTCTTACCGGTTTGGACGAAATCACCATCGAAAGCTACGACGCCAGCAAGAGCGTCGAGGACGCCGACAACAAGGCCGCGTTGCGCGCCGCGCTCGGGACGCCGACGCCCGATCGTCTGCTGAAAGTCGCGCAGGCCATGCGCCTGGGCGCCACCGACGAACTCATCCACAACGCCTGCCGCATCGATCCGTGGTTCCTGTCGGAAATCCGCGGCATCATCGACATGGAAGCCGAAGTCCGCGCCAAGGGCCTGCCGCCGACCGCCGGCGCCTTTCGCCGTCTCAAGGCCATGGGATTTTCCGACACGCGCCTCGGCAAGCTGACCGGCAGCGCCGCGCACGACGTCATGGACAAGCGCCGCGCGCTCGGCGTGCGGCCGGTTTACAAGCGCATCGACACCTGCGCCGCCGAATTCGCCTCGCCCACCGCCTATATGTATTCGACCTACGAGACCCCGTTCAACGGCAAGGCCAGCGACGAAGCGCGGCCCTCCGACAAGAAGAAGGTCATCATTCTCGGCGGCGGCCCAAACCGCATCGGTCAGGGCATCGAGTTCGACTACTGCTGCTGCCACGCCTGCTTCGCGCTGAAGGAAGCCGGCTACGAGACCATCATGGTCAACTGCAATCCGGAAACGGTGTCCACCGACTACGACACCTCGGACCGGCTCTACTTCGAGCCGCTGACGCCGGAAGACGTGCTCGAGATCATCGAGACCGAACGCTCCAACGGCACGCTGCACGGCGTCATCGTTCAGTTCGGCGGTCAGACGCCGCTGAAGCTGGCTGAGCATCTGGCGCGCGCCAACGTGCCGATCCTCGGCACCTCGCCGGACATGATCGACCTCGCCGAGGACCGCGACCGCTTCAAGACGCTGCTCGACAAGCTCAAGGTTCGCCAACCGCAGAACGGCATCGCCACCTCGCCGGGCGCGGCGCGCGCCATCGCCGACGAGATCGGCTATCCGGTCGTGATCCGGCCATCTTACGTGCTCGGCGGCCGCGGCATGGAAATCGTGCGCGACAGCGCGCAGCTCGAGCGTTACGTCGCGCGGCTCGCCGCCACGCTCGACAAGCCGTCGGAATTGGTCGTGTCGGCCAAGAGTCCGCTGCTGATCGACCGCTATCTGTCCGACGCCACCGAAGTCGACGTCGATTGCCTGTGCGACGGCACCGACACTTATATCGCCGGCATCATGGAGCACATCGAGGAAGCCGGCATTCACTCCGGCGACTCAGCCTGCGCGCTGCCGCCGCACTCGCTGTCGCCGCAGACCATCGCTGAAATCGAACGCCAGACCCGCGCGCTGGCGCTCGCGCTCCACGTCGGCGGTCTGATGAACGTTCAGTATGCGATCAAGGACGGCGATATCTATGTTCTCGAAGTCAATCCGCGCGCCTCGCGTACGGTGCCTTTCGTCGCCAAAGTGATCGGCATTCCGGTCGCCAAGATCGCGTCGCGCATCATGGCCGGCGAAAGCCTCAAGAGCTTCCGTCTCCAGCCGCCGACCTACAAACATAAGGCGGTAAAGGAAGCCGTGTTTCCCTTCGCCCGCTTCCCCGGCGTCGACACCGTGCTGGGGCCGGAGATGAAGTCGACCGGCGAGGTGATGGGTCTCGACATGACGTTCGAAACCGCCTTCGCCAAGAGCCAAATCGGCGGCGGTACCAATTTGCCGCGGGCCGGCACCGTCTTCGTGTCGGTGCGCGATGCCGACAAAGAACGGATCCTGCCCTCGATCAAGCTCTTGGCGGCGCTCGGCTTCAAGACGATCGCCACGTCGGGGACCCAGCGCTACCTCGCCGAACAAGGCGTCCAGGCCACCAAGATCAACAAGGTGCTGGAAGGCCGGCCGCACATCGTCGATGTCATCAAGAATGGCGGGGTTCAGCTGGTTTTCAATACGACCGAGGGGGCCGCGGCTTTGGCCGATAGCCGTTCGCTGCGTAACGCCGCCCTCTTGCATAAAGTGCCGTACTACACCACTCTTTCAGGTGCCGTTGCCGCGGCACAAGGCATAAAAGCCTACCTTGGGGGCGACCTCGAGGTCCGCGCGCTGCAAAGCTACTTTAACGGACGGACCTGACGGGTTTTTACCCGCCCGGAGCGAACCTAAAGCGGCGGCGAGAGTTAGGCCAAGTTCCATGACTCCGGTGCGCGGAAACGGCGCCGGAGTCGAATTGCGATTGGGTTTGAACGACTACTAGGGTCGAAGAGGCTTGGCGGCGCTGAAGCGCGTTCAAGTTGTTTCGTAGCGCCCGCCAGGAGGAGAAGACGATGGACAAGATTCCAATGACGGCAGCGGGCTACACCGCGCTGGAACAAGAACTGCAGCACTGCCAGGGCGTGGAGCGTCCGCGCATCATTCAGCAGATCACCGAGGCGCGCTCGCATGGCGACCTGTCGGAGAATGCCGAGTATCACGCCGCCAAGGAGCAGCAGTCGCT
>CAITEM010000513.1 GCA_903891395.1 uncultured Hyphomicrobiales bacterium
GAGATGTGAACGAACACATCCGGTCCGCCGCCGTCCTGCACGATGAAGCCGAAGCCTTTTTGGCTGTTGAAGAACTTAACGGTACCTGTGGCCATAGTGGCCTCCTTTGGAAAACGCAGAATGTGCGTCTATGCCCCACACAAACCATTCGCGTGGGCCTCATATCCGGATTTTTGCGAGTTCTTGGGGACAAGGCCCAGAAGGGACCGATACGGCAAGGCCGGCTAAATCTCGAATGCCCCTCATATAGGAGTGTGTCGCCTGTTTGGCAATCGCACGCGTTGCGTCGTGTTGCTGCAACGCGAAGCGGCGGTAAAGGGTTAACGAAACCTTACGCAACCGTGGCGAAACAGTGGCCGCTGGTAAGATTGACGAGATGTTGTGCGCACGGCGCCGATTTTGGAATCATATGCATCCGATTGCGACAGTCCCGCAACATTCCGCATGAGTCTGACGCATGGATCGCATGTCGAGTTAGCGCTGCTATTCCTGACGAATCCGCGTATATTGCACTGCAACAACAAGAACAAACTTTGAAGGGAAACGCCTCGGGTTCTCGGGCCTTCATAAAAGGACTGACCCATGGCTACCTCGGCTCTCGCCCACACCCTCGCTTTCAGCGGCGCTCCCGCCACCAAAGCCAAGATCACGCCGAAGACCGGCCCCGGCTTCTTCAGCCGCATGTTCACCGTGCTCAGCGCCGCGCGCTTGCGCCAGGCCGAGCGCGAAGTCGCCCGCTATCTCGCCGACACCGGCGGCAAATTCACCGACGAAGCCGAGCGCGAGATCGAGCGCCGCTTCCTCTCCAACCAAACGCGCTGGTGAGAACCGGCGTTCCTTCACACACCGTCACTTGATTGACTGCCAGGAGAACCAAGACAATGAACACACTACCGCTTCGCGTCTCGCACATTCCGGAAGCCTGGGTGCTTCCGCGCTTCGCTCGCGTCGGCGCCTTCTTCACCGCTCTGGTTGACGTCTTCGCCGAAGCCCATCAGATGGCGGTTGCCGCCGAGAAAGCCCCGTTCGTCACCGAGCGGTAGGCGCTAGACGCCTTCAACGACGCGCATGTCGCGCTCGATGTTGCCGGTGCCGAGCACGCGGAGTGCTTCCTGATAGGCCGGCGTATCGTGCGCGGCGATCGCCTGGTCCACGCTATCGAACTCCACGAGCACGACGCGCTCGTTCAAGCCGGCCTCATATGTCTTGGCCGGTGTGTTGCGGATCAGGAAACGGCCGCCGGCGGCGGCGAGCGCGGGACCGGCGAGTTTGGCGTAGTTCTGCCACGCCTCGGCATTTTTCACCGAACGATACGTCACCACCCAATAGGCTTTCGGCATGATTCTCTCCCTGTTTTATTATTTGATGAAACGCCGGCGCGAACGTTAGTTCGGAATTGCGCTTCTGAGCAAGGCGCGGGCTTCTTCGGTGCCGTCGAGCATCCGGTACGCGCGCCGCGTCACCTTCCAGCCGGCGTCGGTGCGTTTGAGATCCCAGCGGTTCACGCCAAGCCGGTGGATTCGATAGCCGCGCGACAGGCCGTGGCCGGACAGCTCGACCGGCGTGGCGTCGTGGTTCGGCGCGATCACCTGCAGATAAGAGATAGCCACAGCGGTGTCGCCGTCGAGCGTGACGCGCGGCAGGCCGGCGAAATGGCACAGGCCGCCGGCGATCGCGGCCTGATGCTCGGGCGTCTTTACCACCGCGCCTATCTTGTCGTTGCCGGTCGCGGTCTTGGTGCCGAGATCAATGACGCCGTCTTCGGTAAAGGCGTCGCGGTAATAGCGCTCGGTGCCGGTGTCGGCGGCGGGCGGATGGCTGGCGATCAAATGATAGATCGCGAGTTCATCCTCGACGGCGCGCAGCCGGTCTTCCAGCGTCGCGTTAACCGGCGTACTCATCTCGTGCCCCTTGCGTGCATGTTCACTATGAACAGTACACCGCGCCGCTTCCGGTGACGACGCGCTGATATTCAAGGGACGAAAAACGCGCGATGTTATTCGGCCGGTGCGTCGAAATATTGCGCGCCCGGGATGCGGACGCCACGGCAATAGTGGTCGACCCAGGCGAGCACCACGGCGAAAACGGCGAACACACAAACTACTCCGGCAACAACGAGCGCGGTCTCGGTCGGCATGACAAACCTCCATTCTTCCTTGCAATGGAGGTTAAACGACACCTTTCAGCGGGTTTTTGACCTGAATCAATCGCCGGACCGCCCTGGAACTTTCGCCCGGTAAGGTTGCTTTCCGTTCGTGCAACAGCGAGCAGCGAAATGTGATGGAACGGCCGCGACACCGTGGAGCGTGTCACAAAGTTGCCCCACTTGGTCGCGACAAGCCGCGCGTCCCCAAAATCTGGAGCCGACATGATTCGCACCTATTGCCTTGCCTCGATTTTGGTCGCGCTGTTTTCCGCGTCGGCCGCTTCCGCCAATGATCAGCGCGTCGCCGACGCCAACGGCAATCTCGATTCGCTGATCGCGCGGCACGCCGCCGCCAACAATCTGCCGGAGTCGATGGTGCGCCGCATCATCAAGCGCGAAAGCGGTGGCCGTTCGCATGTCATCAGCAAAGGCAATTACGGCATCATGCAGATCCGTCTCGGCACCGCGCGCGGCCTCGGATATCGCGGCACCGCCGCCGGCCTGCTCGATGCCGACACCAACATGACCTATGCCGTGAAATATCTCGCCGGCGCTTATCGCGCGGCGGGCGGCAATCAGAACCAGACCGTGCACTATTATGCCGCCGGGTATTATTACGCCGCCAAGCGCAAGGGCCTGCTGAACAACAGCGACGACAATCCGCTCGACGCGTTCGCCAATTCCGTCAGCAAGGCGACGGCGGCGCGCGAGATTCAGACGGCTTCCGTGGTCCCCGAGACACCGGCAACGCGGCCGGCCGGCGACTTCTCCGGCCCGGGCAGCCCGAACTTCAAATAGCGCCAAGAGCGCGCCGGAAATTCCGCGCTAGCGTTGCGACGTGTCGACGCGTCCGGCGGTCTGTTGATTGGCTTGGGGTCTGTTGGCCTGCGGCCTCGCTGTTTGCGTCGCGGCCGACACGGCAGGCTTGGTTGTCGGGCTGCCGAAGATCGCTTCGAAAATATTAAACGGCGGCGGTGGCGGCTGCAGCTTGGCCGCTGCTTTGGGGCGACGGAGCCGATGTACCGTCTTGCGTTTGATCGCATTCTGCGGTTTTACCCGCCCCGGAATCTTGACCATCGGCGGCTTGTCTTCCGGCGTCATGGCCGGCAACTCGGTTGACGAGGTCTCGCCGATTTCAATCGGGAGGGTCGCTGCCGGCGCGTCGCTGATGGTGCCGGTGATATCTTCCGGATCGGTGTCGTTGCGTTCGGCCGGCAGGCCCGCAACCTTGGCCTCTTCGGGTTTGGCTTCTTCCGGCGGAGTCTCGCGAACCGGATCGTTGGGCAAATCCCGCAAGCGGGCGATTTCATCGGCGCGCTGGAGCGCGGCATGGATGAGGAATTGGCGCCATTCCGGATGCTCGTCGATCTGCATCAACGGACCGCGCGCGGACATCAGCATTCCGCGCCCCATGCCGGAACGCGAGCTGCCCGGCGCGCCAAGCGACAGCACCAGGATCATGATGGCGAAAAATACGCCGCCCACAGGTAGAATTCGAAGAATTGGCAGCATTTATGATGAGTAACTGAGTCGGCCTTTTCGCCAAAGATATATGCGCAAATAAATCAACGTCAGATTGCACGCATGGCGAGTCCTACCGTGTGGTTCCGCTTCTGCGAGTCCGTGGGGCCCGTCCGGCAAGGGAGGGGCCGTGACACCAGAGACGGCGATTGCTAGGAAACCCCATCAAAAAAGTCGCGGGGAAGCGCCATGTTCAAGAAGCCGAATTGTCCTGTCATCGCCATTGAAGAGCATTATTGGGACCCGGAGCTGATCAAGACCTATGTCGGCGCCGAGGGCAGCCGCGGTGGCGACATGGAAAAGAAGCTTTTCGACCTCGGCGCGCTTCGCCTGAAGGAAATGGACGAGGCCGGCATCGATATCGCGGTGCTGTCGCACGGCGCGCCCTCCACCCAGAAGCTTCCGATCGAAACCGCCGCCAAACTGGCCACCGAGGTCAACGACCGGCTGGCCAAAGCATGCGCCGCCAATCCGAGCCGGTTTGCCGCATTCGCGGCGTTGCCTACCATCGACCCGCAAGCCGCCGCCGACGAACTCGAACGCTGTGTCACCAAGCTCGGCTTCAAGGGCGCGATGCTGCACGGCATGACCAACAATGAATTCCTCGACCTCAAGAAATATTGGCCGATCTACGAGCGCGCCGAGAAGCTCGACGTGCCGATCTACTTCCATCCGTCGCAGCCGCACCAGACCGTGACCGACATCTACCTTCAGGATTACGCCAAGGACTTCCCGCTCGTGGTGCGGCCGGGCTGGGGCTACACGGTCGAAACCGCAACACAGGCGATCCGCCTGGTGTTGTCGGGTGTCTTCGAGAAGCATCCGAACCTGAAAATCATTCTCGGCCATCTCGGCGAGACGTTGCCGTTCCTGATGTGGCGCATCGATGCCGCGCTCAAGCGGCCCGGACAGAAGGCGATGAGCTTCCGGGATGTTTTCTGCAAGAACTTTTACATCACGACCAGCGGGTTTTTCTCCAACCCGGCGCTGCTGTGCTGCGTCATGGAGATGGGCGTCGACCACATTCTCTTTGCCGTCGATTGGCCCTTTGTCGACAATCCGCCGGCGACGGACTGGATGAAAGATATCCCGCTGTCCGACGAAGACAAGGCAAAAATCCTGAGCGGCAACAGTAAGCGGCTGTTGAAGATGTAGTCAGCGCGCGTCATCCCGAAAGGCGCCGCCGCCTTTCGGGATCGTCACGCGTCTCAGACCGGGTGCTGCCGATAGTATTCGGCGTCGCTGGCAGACTGTTTCCAGTCGGAATTCTTGCGCCAAGCCCAATGGCGCGACTTCATGTCGGTACCGTAACGCACGCGAAACAGCATGGTGCGGTTAGGCCCGTTTTCGTACTCGTGCACCTCGCCCGGCGGATGCACGATGAATGCACCGGGCGTCACCGGCACCGTTTCCCCCGGCGTGTGCATGGTGCCGCCGCCGGAAAAACAGAAGTAGATTTCGGTGGCGTCGGGGTGGCAGTGATAGGGGCTGATCTGGCCCGGCTCCCAGCAGGCGATGGTCACGTCGCCGTCGGCGATCTTGCCGAGGATTTTCTCGACGTGGTGCTTGGGATCCCATTGTTGTTCGCGTTCGAGGCTAAAGACATGCATTTCGCGTGGTTCTCCGGCGGTGAAAGCGACTAAAGCTAGCCTATTCCGGCGCCGGGGAGGAGAGGGGCGATTGCGCTTTGCCCTCGCGCGTTGATAGAAGGTTTGGATCGGGCCCGTAGCTCAATGGTTAGAGCCGACCGCTCATAACGGTCTGGTTCCTGGTTCGAGTCCAGGCGGGCCCACCACGCAGTCCACTTAGTCCCCAAAGTCTCTAGCCCCGGCCCAAAGGCCCACAAAATGCGGGCTTTGCGGCTTTGAAAGCAGGGAGACTTGATCTCTGCCACTCGGCAATCGCGCATAGGGTGGTTTTAGGCACTTTGTCTCTGGCCTTCGTAAAGCCGTTCCTGGCTCCGTGCGGTGTTTACGTGTGAAATCGCGTCCAATTGCGACCCCC
>CAITEM010000514.1 GCA_903891395.1 uncultured Hyphomicrobiales bacterium
CCGCCGCCTGCTTGCCGCGCTCGGTGACGATCTCGAAGGAAACCTTCTGACCTTCATTGAGCGAGCGCATGCCGGCCTTTTCGACCGCGGAGTTGTGCTCGAACACATCCTTCGAGCCATCATCCGGCTGAATAAAGCCGAAGCCTTTTTGCGTATTGAAAAACTTCACAGTTCCGACGGGCATCGTAGTTCCTTTCACACTTCGTTGAACGTCCGCTGTCGCGGACGGCAACCATCCAGGTTTTAGGGGTTCACTTGAGAAGCTAGCCCATAGCCGGGAGCGTTTCAGCAAGGTGAGGCCAGAAACAGGTTGCGGCGGCGATTTAAACGGAAAATGGGTTTTGGTCAACGGCCCCGCCGCTGGCGGCCGCGCGGGCCAGCCGGTGCACTTTATGAATTGGTAATCGGCGGTCGATAGAGTCCGGAGACATTCCCGACGACCGTTAACGGAATGTAAATTATGGACCGCGCCGCGCGAACGGCCCGGCGAGGCACCCGATGAAAGACAAACGCAAAGCACCGCGCCGCACCATGCGTTACACCGCCTGGATTGCGCTTGCCCCTGGAAAACTGCAGGGCTGCGTCATGGCCGACATTTCCGATACCGGCGGACGCATCGACGTGGACAATTCGGAATCGATCCCGGCGACCTTTACGCTGTGGCTTGCGCGCAACGGTTCGGCCCGGCGCACATGCCGCGTCGTCTGGCGCAAGGAACGTCAGATCGGCGTCGCCTTCGACCGCGCTGTATTCGATCCCGAACAGGCGGCGCTGGTGCCGGCCATGAGCCAGGCACGCAACATCGGCGAACCCGAGCAACTCGCTTCGGGCGAAACGGTCGAGCTCGACGGCGAACCGCTGAAGTCCGCCTGACGCAAACGGCCGCAACACCGCGGCCGTCCTCAGCTTTTCCGGCCCGCTTCTAGTCTAAGCCTGTTGAATGGCCGACAGCAGCCAGTGGCCGCCCCGCGCGCGCATGAAGGTCCACAGCTCCGTGACCTCGCTCGGGCTGCCGCCTTCCACCGTGCCGCCGGAGGCGCGATCGACGGTCGTGTCGATCAGGCCGAAGTGCATGGCCACGGTCGCGTAATCGACGTTGCCCTCGCTCCAGGCTTCCGACAAATCGCCTTGCAGCAGTTTGACGTCCGTGACGCGGTTGATGACGCCGCGGCTGGCATTCTCAGACAGTTGCTCGGAGAAATAGGACAACATTTCGGGCGTGACTTCACGCCGCAGCGCGGCAAGGTCTTCGGCCGAGTAAGCCGCCTGGACATCCTCCAGCAGACGCTCGAAGGCATCATAGTCGGCCTTGTCGATCGCGAGCGCGGCACCGGCCGGCGCGGCGCTACCGCCGCCGCCGAACATGCCACCCAGGCCGGAGAAGCTCTGGCCGGTCACGGGATGCGCGGCGGCGTAAGCCGCCTGCGGCGACGAGCGGCGCTGCCACCAGGCAAACAACATCCGCGCCACGATCACGACCAGGCCGATTTGCAACAGCAATCCGAGCATCGAGGCAAAGCCTCCCATGCCGCCGAACAGGCCGTGACCGAACAACATGCCGAACAGACCGGCGCCGATGAAACCGGCCGCGAGCCCGCCGAGGAGCCCACCACCGAACAGACCGCCGCCGAGCAGACCTGGACGGGTCGCGCCCGCAGCGGCGGTCGATGTCGCGCCGGGCGGGGTCATCGAACGATTGATCGGCGACGCAGCCGTCGGCGCCGTGCGCGTAGCCGCCGGTGCGGACCAAGTCCGCAGGCCGCGGCTGCCGCCAGAGAACCCGCCGCCGGCGCGCGCATTGGCGTCGCCAGCATCGCCGGCAACGAGCATAAACGCGGTCGCAATGGCAGCAATTGCGATCAACCAACGATGGCGAAACATGGTGTCCTCCCGGGCAAATCAGCGCCCGGAGAATAGGGAGCGGCCTGGGACATTGTAAGGGGCGCGGCCCCGCCTGCGCGTTCAAGCCGCAGGGACAATGACTTGATGGTGCACCGCGCCATTCACACGAATGTCATGCCCTTGTCGCGGAACTGCCCGCCGCCTCGTCGATTGATGCATTGCGGGGGACGGTGGAGAAGAGCCATGAAGACTCCAGTCGCATTCGCGCTTGCTACCGCGGTTCTCGCGCTGGCCGCACCGGCGCAGGCCAAGCTCACCGTCGGCGAGCCACAACGGATCATCGCGGTTTCGGCCGATGACACGGCCGTTGCCACAGGGCCCGCGGGCGCCTTGCTTGAGTCGAACTATTTCAACGCGCCGCAATCGCAGCCGGCTTTCGGCCGTGGCAATTCATGCCGTTTGCCGCTCAGCATTTTCGAGAAAACGCGCTTGGCGCGGACGTGCTGACTATTCAGCCAGCGTCTTTTTAACTTCGGCGACCAGTTGCTTGAGCGTGAACGGCTTGGCGAGGAACGCGTATTGCTCCTGGCTCGGCAGGTTCTTGCTGAACGCTTCTTCGGCGTAGCCCGACACGAAAATAATTTTCACTTTAGGATCGCGCGCGCGCAATTCCTTGAGCAGCGTCGGCCCGTCCATTTCCGGCATCACGACGTCGGACACGACCAGATCGACGGCGCCTTCTTTTTCCAGCACTTCAAGTGCTTCGACGCCGTTGCCGGCCTGCAGCACGGTGTAGCCGCGCGACGACAGCCCGCGCGCGTTGAGGCCGCGCAGACCCTCTTCGTCTTCCACCAATAGAATGATGCCCTGCCCGGTGAGATCGGCGCTCGCGGCTTTCGCCATGGAATCGGCCGCCGACATGGCGCCGGCAATGGCCGGCGCTTCGGCGGGAGGCAACAGCGCCAGCGCTTCCTCGGCGCCCGGAATATGGCGCGGCAGGAAGATCCGGAACGCGGTCTGGCCCGGCCTGGAGTCGGCATAGACGAAGCCGCCGGTCTGCTTGACGATGCCGTAGACCGTGGACAGACCGAGGCCGGTCCCCTTGCCGACTTCCTTGGTCGAGAAGAACGGCTCGAAGATTTTATCGATGATGTCGGCCGGAATACCGGTGCCGGTGTCGGTTACTTCGACCAGCACGTAGTCGGCGAGCGGCATGCCTTTATGAGCGAACTTGGCGCAATCCTCGGCCGTCACATTGGCGGTGCGGATGCCGAGCGTGCCGCCGTCCGGCATGGCGTCGCGCGCGTTGACCGCCAGATTGACGATCACCTGTTCGAATTGCGACAGGTCGGCCTTCACCGGCCACAGGTCGCGCCCGTGCACCACGCCGGGGAACGTGACCTTCTCGCCGATCAGGCGCTTGAGCAGCATGCCGAGGTCGCCGAGCGTTTCGCCGAGGTCGAGCACCTGCGGCCGCAGCGTCTGTTTGCGCGAGAACGCCAGCAGTTGCCGCACCAGCGCCGCGGCGCGGTTGGCGTTCTGCTTGATCTGCATGATGTCCTGGAACGACGGGTCGGTCGGCTTGTGCGCGTTGAGGAGGAAGTCCGTCGCCATCATGATCGCCGACAGCACGTTGTTGAAGTCGTGCGCGATGCCGCCGGCGAGCTGGCCGACCGATTCCATCTTCTGCTGCTGGATGATGCGGTTCTCCAGCGTGCGCTGCGAGGTGGTTTCAAACGCGTAGACGATCGCCGCTTCGCCGTCGCGGTCTTCTTCCTCGACCGCCGAGACAAAGAATGTCGCCCAGCGCTCGTTGCTGCCGGCCAGTTCCGCTTCGACCGGCGCGATGTCGCCCTGCCCTTGCGCGGCCTTGCCGATGGCGCCTTCGAGCGTGGCGCGGTCGCGCTCGGCCACGACCGTCAGGATCGAGCGGGTCTCGTTGAGCATGCCGTCGAAGCTCGAGGCGAAGCGCGCATTGCTGCGGGCGACGCGGCCGTTCTTGTCGACGGTTGCAATCGCCATCGGCGTGTTCTGGAAGAAGCGCATGAAGCGCACTTCGGCGGCGCGCTGCGGATCGCTGCCGTCGTCCTTGGCGCGGTTGAGCACCAGCGTGCGCGAAACGCCGGGCGTGCCGTCGGCGCCGAACGCCACCTTGTGAAACAGCCGCACCGGCACCGGCTTGCCGCTGCGCGTCTTGAGGTCGAGATCGACGACCTCGGTCTTCACTTCGCTCGGCGCAGCCGTCAGCGTCGAGAGCAAGGCCGCGCCCTCGCCGGCGACGATGTCGGTCAACTTCAACGAGCCGACGCCGACCTGCGCCAGGTCCTGGTCGAGCCATGTCGCCAAGGTCGCGTTGAGATAAACAATGTCACCCGCCGCATCGACCGAGAAGAAACCGGCCGGCGCGTGGTCGAGATAGTCGATGGCGTGCTGCAGCTCCTGGAACACGTTTTCCTGACGCTCGCGGTCGCGCGTGACGTCGGCGATCGACCACACCGTCATACGCGCGTCGCGGCTGGAGGTGCCGAGCGGACGCACGCGCAGGCGCAGCCAGCGGCCGTGATCGCCCGGCTTGCCAGCAATGCGGACTTCTTCCAGCAGCCGGCGGCCTTCACGCGCCGCCTTCAACAGGCGGTAGATCGATTCGGACACGTCGGGATCGCCGATGAACACCTGTTCGATCGGCCGCACGTCGTTGTTGTCGGCGGCGCCGATCAAATCGAGATAAGTGGCGTTGGCATAGAACACCCGGCCACTCTGGTCGGTGATCAGAACGCCGTCGAAGCCGTTGTCGACCACCGTCTTGAGCAGAGGGTGACCACTATCCTTGCTGGAGAAACGTAAGATACCCGCCGCCATGCCGAACAGCGCGAAGACG
>CAITEM010000515.1 GCA_903891395.1 uncultured Hyphomicrobiales bacterium
CTGCCGGCCGCCGCCGAGCAGTATCTCAGCGCCCGTGAGGTCCAATTGACGCCACTAATGGTGCCGCCGCCGCTCGTCGGTTCGGACGCCTACAAGGCGGATATGCAGGCGGACGTCGATACGCAGAAGACGCGCACGCCGGCGCAGGCTGATGAAGCGCGCGCCGACAGCCTCCGTTCGGTGTTTCGTTTTGCCGGCGTGTTTGGACCGAATTTCAACGAGCAGAAGCTGCCGTTGACCAAGGCCTTGTTCCGCGACGTCGCGGTGGAGACGGAAGAACTGACCGACGAGGTGAAGCATGTCTTCAAGCGCTCGCGGCCGTTTGTCGATAATCCCGAGCTTCACCCGATTATCGCCACCCCGGGCGAGGGCCAGCGTCCCTCCGGGCAGACGCCGAGTTTCCCCAGCGGGCACTCGACGTTTGCTTACACGACCGGAATTCTCCTGTCCGCGATGATTCCGGAAAAGAGACGGGAGATATTCGAACGCTCGGAGTCGTTCTCGCACAACCGCCTCGTCGCTGGTGTGCATTTCCCCACCGACATTGAGGCGGGGCGCGTGTGCGGCACGGTCATTGCTTATCTTCTGCTTCACAACGAGCGCTTTGCGAAAGATTTCGCCAAGGCCCGCGAGGAGCTGCGTCACGTGCTTGAGTTGGAATAGGACACACAGTTTCGAAAAGCGGGGCGCGGCTTTCGATGACGGGCTAGCGGCCCTCTCTCGCCCAAGTCGCGGCGAGCGATCCGACCAGCAGCAGCAGGCCGATCAAGCCGGCAAAGATCGGCAGCACGCCAATGCCGCGTACCACGCTGACGTCACGCATCTTCATGCCGATCCAGTCGTCGCCCTTGAAGGTGGTGCTCGAGCGCACCGCAATCGTGCGCGGTACGTCAAGCGCGCCGTCGTTCTCGAGTCGCCGCGAGTCGCCGCCGGTGGCGGTGGTGAGCTTGCTCAGGACTTCGGTGGTCGACGTCACTTCGGCAAATTCGCGCGGATTGGCCGGGCCGACATTGGCGAGCGCCGTCAGCTTGCCGTCGGTGGCGCGCCAAAGACCGAGCTCGTTGGCGTTAAGCGTCGAACGCCACAGTCCCGGTTCGACGGCGCTCAAATCGAGCGTACGTTGCGCGCCGGTCGGCGAGGTCACGGTGATCTGATTGACGGTGTCGGCCATGGTCTGGCGCTGCACCGTGATGTCGCGGCCGTTGACGATCAGCCGCAACGCTTCCTCTTCGAGATCTGGCTGCTTCATCAGCCAATGCGACAGCCGCCGCAGCAGATCGAGATGCGGTCCGCCGCCTTCGTAACCGCGGGCCCATAGCCAGATGTGGTCGGATAGCAGGAGCGCCACGCGGCCTTCGCCCTCGCGCGCCAGCACGAGAAGCGGTTTGCCGTCGGGACCTTGCATCACGTTGGTGCCGGTCGAGCGCTTGATGTCGACCAAGCGGAACCAGTGGCTCCAATGCGGCGGATCGGTCTCCGAGCCTTCAAGGCCGCGTGTCACCGGGTGCCGCTTGCCGAGATCGGTCAGCAGTGGCTGGAAGCTCTTCTCGACCACATCACCGGTCGGCTCCGCCGGGAGAATGACGTCGAGCGGCGTACGCCAAAGGCTTGTGGGCGAGGCATAGTCCGGCCCGGACGCAATCAGCACCGCGCCGCCATCGCGGACATATTTGGCGATGTTGTCGAAATAGATCAGCGGCAGCACACCCTGGCGGGCGTAACGGTCGAAGATGATGAGCTGGAATTCCGAGATCTTCTGCTGGAACAGCTCACGGGTCGGGAAGGCGATCAGCGACAACTCGTTGATCGGCGTGCCATCCTGTTTTTCCGGCGGCCGCAGAATGGTGAAGTGCACCAGATCGACCGAGGCGTCGGACTTCAGAAGATTGCGCCAGGTGCGCTCGCCGGCATGCGGTTCACCCGATACCAGCAGCACGCGCAGCTTGTCCCGCACGCCGTCGATCGAGATCACCGCTCGATTGTTGATCGGCGTGAGTTCGCCTTCGAGCGCCGAGGCCTCGACCTCGA
>CAITEM010000516.1 GCA_903891395.1 uncultured Hyphomicrobiales bacterium
CACCGCCAGCGCGCCGATGCTCTCCGGCTTGGTGAACTGGTGCATCGGCTGCTTCTCCGACAGCAGTTCGACTTCCTCTTCCCGCGCCGACTTGCCGGACGCCTTTGCGCGGTCGTCGATTTGCTTCTCCACCAGCGGAGTCAGCACCCAGCCGGGACAGATGGCGTTGCAGGTGACGCCGTCATTGGCGGCTTCGATCGCTACCACTTTGCTCAAACCCACGAGGCCGTGCTTGGCCGCGACGTAGGCGACCTTCTGCTCACTGGCGACCAGGCCGTGCGCGGAAGCGATGTTGATGATGCGGCCCCATTTGCGCTTCTTCATGCCTGGCATGGCCGCATGAATCGAATGAAACGCCGACGACAGATTGATGGCGATGATGGCGTCCCATTTTTCCGGCGGGAAATCCTCGATATTGGCGACGAACTGGATGCCGGCGTTGTTGACCAGCACGTCGAGCGAGCCAAAGGTCTTCTCCGTGGTCGCGACCATTTCCGCGATTTCGGCGGGCTTGCTCATGTCGGCGGCGGAATAGATCGCCTTGATGCCGAAGTCTTTCTCCAGCCCGGCGCGTTCTGTTTCGATGGCGGCCTTGTCGCCGAAGCCGTTGATTACGATGTTAGCGCCTTCGGCCGCGAACGCGCGCGCGGTGGCGAGGCCGATGCCGGACGTCGAGCCGGTAACCAGCGCTGTTTTGCCTTTGAGCATGGCTGTCCTCGTTGCAGGCCGGCTATGGAGCGGCCGGGTTATAGGGGGAGAGGGATGGAACCTGCCCCTATTTTTGTTGCAGTGCAATATCTATGTAGTCGGCTTAGCGATACAAACCCCTTTGGGTTAGACTTGCGTAGCAAGGTGAATCGAATTTTGGCTCGAAGAACGCACGCCCACCCGATCTTTCCGACGCCCGGCCATGACCATGGCCTGTGTGCCAGCGATGCCATTGCGCACGCCGAGGCGATCTGCGCGGCGCGCAAGGAACGGCTGACGCCGATCCGCCGTCAGGTGCTGGAAGCCTTGCTCGCCAGCCACGCGCCGCTCGGCGCCTATGAACTGATCGACCGGCTGGCCGAACATGGCGCGCGCCCTGCGCCGATCACGATCTACCGTGCGCTGGATTTCCTGCGCGAGCAGGGGCTGGTGCATCGTATCGAAAGCCGCAACGCCTTCATCGCCTGCGTGCACAATCACGACAGCAACGATCCGGTGGTATTTCTGATCTGCGAAAAATGCGGCGCGGTCGGCGAGGCGGCGTCCGCCGCCGTGGCCGACACGATCAAGACCGCGTCGCGCGCGGCCGGCTTCACGCCGAAAACGCCGGTGATCGAAATCAGCGGCATCTGCGCGCATTGCAAGGCGGCTTAGCCGCAAACGCCCCGCCGGAATCTTAGCCTCATGTCGAGCCCGCCTGCCTACACGTCTGAAACGCGCCCGCTCGATGCCGCCGCGGCGGCCATCGTCGTGGTGCTGTGCCTGTCGTGGGGTTTCAACCAAGTCGCAACGAAGCTGGCGATCCACGACATTCCGCCGCTGTTGCAGGGTACGATTCGTTCGGCCGTCGCCGCGCTGATCGTCGCCGGCTGGTGCAGACTGCGCGGCATCTCGATGTTTGCCCGCGACGGCACGCTGCTGCCCGGCCTTGCTGCCGGATTCTTCTTCGGCCTGGAATTCATTTTCATTTTCCAGGGTCTCTCCTACACCACGGCCCTGCGCGCCACGTTGTTCATCTATCTGGCGCCGTTCTTTGTCGTGCTCGGCGGCCGCGTCTTTTTGCCGGCCGATAAATTCCGCGCGTCGCAATGGTTCGGACTGTTGCTGTCGTTCGCCGGCATGATCGTCGCGTTCGGCCTGCCGACGCCGGCGCTCGATCCGCGCCAGGCCATCGGCGATCTGATGATGGTGGTGGCCGCCGTGTTCTGGGCCATCACCACGCTGACCATCAAGGCCAGCGCGCTCAACCGCGCGCCCGCGGAAAAGGTGATGCTCTACCAGCTCGTGGTCTCGGTGCCGCTGCTGGGGCTGGCGGCGCTGCTGTTCGGCGAGCGCATTATGGCCATGCCGTCCACGCTGGCCATCGGCGCCTTGGCGTACCAGACCGTCTGGGTGGTCAGCGTCACCTTCGTCATCTGGTTCGCCCTGATCGCGCGCTATTCGGCCAACCGTCTTTCGGTCTTCACATTCCTGACCCCATTATTCGGCGTCGGCGCGGGGCATTTCGTGCTCGGCGAGCCGTTGACGCCGGCTTTCGGCGCCGCCGTGGCGCTGGAGGCGGCCGGTCTGGTGCAGGTAAATAAAGCGAAATAGCGGGGCTTCCGCCCGCGTTGACCGTGCCATATTTGTCTGGCACTCCGGTGGCTCATGAGCACAGCAGCGCAAGAACGTCATAAATCCGTCGCCGTCGATGTCGGCGGCGTCATCGTCGGCGGGGCCGCGCCCATCGTCGTGCAGTCGATGACCAACACCGACACGGCGGACGTCGAGGGCACCGCGCGTCAGATCGCGGCGCTGGCCCGCGCCGGTTCCGAACTGGTGCGCATCACCGTCGATCGTGACGAAGCCGCTGCGGCCGTGCCGAAAATCCGCGACCGGCTGGCGCAGATGAACGTGCGTGTGCCGATCGTCGGCGACTTTCACTACAACGGCCACACGCTGTTGACGGATTATCCGGGCTGCGCCGAAGCGCTCGACAAGTACCGCATCAATCCCGGCAATGTCGGCTTCAAGAACAAGCGCGACCCGCAATTCACACAGATCGTCGAGATGGCGATCAAGCACAACAAGCCAGTGCG
>CAITEM010000517.1 GCA_903891395.1 uncultured Hyphomicrobiales bacterium
CATCATCGGCGGCGGAGCGGCGGGCATTGCCGCCGGCAAACGGCTGGCCAAGGCCGCCATCGATTGCCTGATCGTCGAAGCGCGGCCGCGACTCGGCGGCCGCTCTTTTACCGTCAATGCCGCCGGCGGATACGCGCTCGACCTCGGCTGCGGCTGGCTGCATTCCGCCGACCGCAACCCTTGGGTCACAGTGGCGGAAGCGCAAGGCCGCACCATCGATCGTTCTGCGCCGCCGTGGCAGAAGGCGGCGCTGACCATCGGCTTTCCGCCCGACGAACAGGCGGCGTTCGGCAATGCGCAACGCGCCTTCTTCGAGCGGCTCGAAGCTTTGGGGCAGAGTGTGCCTGACGTGCCGGCCTCGGCGGCATTTGATCCGGACTGCCGCTGGAACAACATGATCAACGCGGTCGGCACTTATATCAGCGGTGCCGAGCTCGACCGCGTTTCGGCCATCGACTTCGACAATTACGCCGACACCGAAGTGAACTGGCGCGTGGTCGAAGGCTACGGCGCGATGATCGCGGCGCACGGCGCGACCCTGCAGACGGTGCTGGATTGTCCGGTGTTGCAGATCGACCATCGCGGCCGGCGGCTGAAGATCGAAACCGCCAAGGGCGTCATCACCGCCGATCAGGTCATCGTCACGCTGCCAAGCGCGGTGATCGCCGACAAGGAATTCTTGTTCTCGCCGGCGCTGCCGGAGAAGACCGAAGCGGCCAAGGGCCTGCCGCTCGGTTTGGCCGACAAACTATTTTTGTCGATCGACGGCGCCGAGGAATTCGACATTGACAGCCGTCTGTTCGGTCGCACCGACTGCACCGGCACCGCAGCCTATCACATGCGGCCGTTCGGCCGGCCGCTGATCGAGGTCTATTTCGGTGGCAAGTTCGCCAAAGAGCTTGAGGCCGGCGGCGCGGGTGCATTTGCCGATTATGCGATCAACGAGTTGGTCGGGCTGCTGGGCAGCGGCTTTCGCGACCGACTCACTTTCGTGCAGATGCATTGCTGGGCGGCCGATCCATTCGCCGGTGGCTCGTATTCATACGCGACGCCGGGTCACGCCGGTTGCCGGCAGACGCTGGCGGAGCCGGTCGACGGCCGCATCTTCTTTGCCGGCGAAGCCTGTTCGGAAAACGATTTCTCGACCGCGCATGGCGGCTATCTGACCGGCGTCGCCGCCGCCGACCAGGCGATCGCGGCGCGCAAGCGTTCGCGCTAGCTTCACATCCGACGCATCTTGGCGCGGAGATCGATGTTGGTCTTGCCGGCGCGGTGCTCGACGGCGCGGCGCCACTCGTACAAAGCATGAACTCGGCGATTCGGAAATGACGGAACTTTCAGCTAATTAAAACCGCTAGCTTCCCACTTTCAATTCCGACACCAGGCCGCGCAGCGCCGCGATGGTGGAGGGTGCGACGCTCTTACCGGTGCGCGGGTTGGCTGAGGGCACGTTCTCGATCGTCATGGTGAAGCGCATGGCGTCGGCGTCGCCCGTGATGGTGTGTGTGTTGCGGGTGACCGTCGGGTCGGCCCAGATCTCCAGCGTGGTGCGGTCCGGCCCGATGCCGGCGAGGCTGAGCGCCGCCGCGACATTGACGTTGGTCGGGAAGCCGCGAGCGCCTTCGCGCGCCGTGCCGTCGAAGACTTTCAACGGTTCGGTCAACCCGGCGACGGAGATGTTGCCTTCCAGCAGATAAGGCGCGCCTTCGAGACCGGCCGGCGGCTTGCGCGTCACCATCTTGACCGAATGAATGGTGCCTTCGGCGGCGGCGCGCACGGCGTCCAGGCCGAGAAGCGCGCCGGTGGGCACGATGATACGCGCGCCTGTGGCCTTCGCGCGCTCGATCAGATCGCCGTTGTTCAGCAGTTGCGCGACCGATAGCGGCATGAAGATGCGGCCTTTGTCGATGGCCGCGATCGCGACTTCGCGGAACAGCGCCGGCGGCAGGCATTCCACGACGATGTCGCAATCGTCGGCCAACGACGTGGCCGTGCGCAGCGCCACCAGATCGCCGATTTGCGGCAATGACCGCCGCGCCTTGTCGGCGTCGCGCACGGCGACGGCGGCCAGCACGAGGCCGGGCACGTCACCGTCGATCAGCCGGCGCGCGACCTCAAGGCCGACCGCGCCCAGCCCGGCAACGCCAACGCGCAAATCTTTCTTCGCTGTCATTCGCAACTCCCGTTCTTATCGCCAGTCGTCCAGGCGCCAGCCATCGGCGGTGAAATTGATCTTCAGGCCGGCGCTCTCGATGCGCTCGCTCGGCCCTTTGGTAATACCCCAGTGGTCGAGGCGGCCCGACGGCCATGTCCAGTCTTCCGGCGTGCCGGGGCGGTAACTCGCATCCACTTGCTGCATTTCGGCGGTGTATTCAATCGGCATGTCTTCGGGGCCGAGAAAATAGCAGAAGACGTTGTTTCCCGGCCCGTGGCGGCCCGGACCCCATTCGATGCCGCGGCCGTCGTCGCGCATGCGGCCGGCGCCTTTCATCACGGATTCCAGGTCCGGCATCTCGAAAGCGATATGATTGAGGGTCGGCCCGCCGCTGTAACCCAGCACGATGTTGTGGTGGTCGGCGTTGCAGGTCATGAAATGAAACTTACGCGTGGTGTCGGAAACCTTCAAGCCGAGCGCGTCGCGGTAGCAGGCCAGCGTGGCGTCGCTGTCGCCCGCATTGATGTTGACGTGGCTGACCTTGCGCGGCCGGTCCGGTTGGTCGGCGCCGTCGGCGTGATCCTTGACGCCGCAGACGATCGCGATATTGCGGCCTTCAGGATCCTTGAAGCCGAAGCCGTATTCGCCATGGGGCTGGCGCAATGTCGTGGGCGGGTCGATGGTCTTGAGGCCGTGCGCGGCGACTTGCTTATGCAGAGTATCGACGGTCGTCTGATCGGCGGCGTCGAACACCATGCGGATCATCGCAGGTTGCGCGGCCTTGCGGATGCTCAGGACGTGATGGAACGGTCCTGTCGCGCGCAGTAGATGAACGCCGGCCTCCTCGCCCACGGCGTCGAGATTCCACGCTCTGGTGAAGAACGCGGCCGCTTTGTCCGGATCGGCAAAGCCGAGGTCGACGCATCGTAGCGCGCTGACTTTGGCTTTCATCACGCTTCACCCAGAAACCGCGCCGCATTGTCGTGGTGCAGCAGCTTCACGTCGCCGTCTGAGAGCGAAAGCGCCGCGACTTGCTCGACCGGATGACGCTCGTAGATGTCGAATGGGAAATCGGTGCCAAGGCAAAGCTGCGTGACGCCGAAAGTCTCGATCAGATGGCCGAGCGTGTGCGGATCGTAGGTGAGGGTGTCGTAATAGAGATTACGGGCGTGCTCCCGCGGCGAAATGCCGATGCGTTCGGTGATTTCCGGGCGCGATTTCCAGCCATGCGTCAGCCGCGGCAGGATCGAGGCAAAAGCGCCGCCGCCATGGCTGAAGGCCAGTCGCAGGCGCGGGTGGCGCGTTAGCGTGCCGCCGGTCATCAGCGAGGCTATTGAATAGGCGGTCTCCAGCGGAAAGCCGATGAAGGCCATCAGGCCGGGCGGTCCGACGATACGTTCCTTGCCGCTCGGATGCAGCGCGTGCACGAAGACAGCGGCGCCGAGTTCTTCCGCCGCGGCGAAAAAGCCTTCGAATTTCGGGTCGCCCAACGGCGCGCCGTTGATGTGGCTGCCGAGTTCGACACCGCGGAAACCATCGCGCATCAGGCGCTCCAGTTCGCGCGTCGCCGTGTCGGGGTCCTGCATCGGCACGCCGCCAAGGCCGATGAATTTGTCGGGCGCGCGCGCTACCATGGCGGCGATCGTGTCGTTGACATGGCGCGTCAGCGGCACGGCGTCTTCGAGCGGCAGCCAGTACGACAACAGTTCCGGCATCGGCGACAGCACCTGGCGCGCAATCCCCATGCGGGTCATGGCTTCGGCGCGGCGGTCGGCGTCCCAGCATTCGTCGGTGACGGTGCGGAAGTTCTTGCCGTCGATCATCACGCTCTTGTGGTGGCAATCGTGCGCTGCGCACATTTGCGGCCACTGCTTGCCGCCGAATTCCGTGGTGTGTTTGCCGGCGTAGGCGGGAAACTCCGCCGGCACGATGTGAGTGTGGATGTCGATTGCGGGGGTCATTTGCGGCCGGTGAAGTTCGGTTTGCGCTTTTCCATGAAGGCGCGCACGCCTTCGGCATAATCCGGGGTCTCGCCGGCGGCGCGCTGCAATTCGCGTTCGAGATCGAGTTGCTGCGTCAGCGTGTTGCCGGCCGAAGCATTGAGGGCGCGTTTGATCAGCGCCAGCCCTTGCGTCGGGGCGGTGGCGAAGTGCTCGCAGATCCGGGTCGCCTCGTAAACCAACAGCCGATCGGGGAAGCAGCGCCAGATCAAGCCCCATTCCGAGGCTTTTTCGCCGGTCAGTTCCTGCGCCAGCAGCGCCAGGCCGCGGGCGCGGGCGTCGCCGATCAACCGCGGCAAGATCCAGGTGCCGCCGGCGTCAGGGATGATGCCGATGCGGGCAAACGATTGCACGAAGCGCGCCGACTGTGCCGCGACAACGATGTCGCAGGCCAGGGCCACGTTGCAGCCGGCGCCGGCGGCGACGCCGTTGACCGCGGCGATCACGGGGAAGGGTAGTTCGCGCAATTTGCGCACCAGCGGATTGTAATATTTCTCCAGCGTCTCGCCGAGCACGACGGTCTCGCCATCTTTAGGCAGGCGGTCGTTGAGATCCTGGCCGGCGCAGAAGGCGCGGCCGGCCCCGGTGATCATCAAGGCGCGGCAGGTTTCGTCGGCTTCCGCGTCGGCAACCGCGTCGTGCAACGCCGCGTGCATCGCGTCGTTGAATGCGTTGAGCTTGTCGGGACGATTGAGCGTGACGACGCGGTAACCGTTGCGTTTGTCGACGAGGATGGGCGCGTCGCTCACTTCTTGGCTCCGGCAATGAAGTCGTCCATTGCGCCGATTTCCTGTTTGCCGCCGTCAAAGTCCGTAGCGATTCGTTCATAGAACCCAGCGGCGGCTTCGAGCATGGCGTGCTCGGCGTGATCGTCACCGATGAAGTCGGAAATTTCGTTCATCTCGGCGACCCAGCGATACGACTTGGAATACATCGCCGGCACCATGCGCGTCAGATAGCCGAGGAGCGCCGGCTGGCTCTCCGCAAGCTCTGCCTGCAGCGCCTGTGCCGAACCGCCGCGCGCGGCGGCCAGCATCATCGCGGCGCCGAGCGCGGTGAAGCCCTTTGTGATGCCGGCATAGGACATCTTCAGCGCCGAGGCGGCGGTGAGTGGACCATCGAGCACGCGCACGGTCAGTCCGTAATCGTTCAGCCTGGCGAAGTCCTTGGCCGAAGGACCGGCGGCGTAGAATTTTGTGTTGGTCGTGCCAGGCTTCGGCGGCGGACCGATGATACCGGCGCCAACGAAGGCGCAGCCGGTCGGCGCGATGACGTCGGCGATCGTGGTCATCGTCTGCGGACTGACCGCGTTGCATTCGACATAAATCGGCTTGGTATTAGCTTGTGTCAGAATGGGAGCCAACCGCTTGGCCAAGGTCAGCGCGTCGCCGGGCGGTACAATTGACAGCACAAAGTCGGCTTTGGCCAATTCGCGATCTTCAACGCCGCGCATGCCCGCTTCCTGGGCACGCTTCAGGCTCGCTTCGCTGCGGCCGATGAGCGCGGTCAATACCGTTACCTTGTGTTCGGTCAGGCGCTTTGCTACCGCCGCACCCATGTTGCCTGGTGCGATAATGGCGACTGTTGGTGTCATCGATTCTGTCATCTTTGGTCTCCATGGGCCGGACGGCGCCAACGCCACTCCCGCCTGTTATTATGTCCGGTAGCAAACATAAAAAAACCTCGATAGTCTGCTGAGACTGCGTTTCCCTGAATCGCGAACGTGCGTTGCCGTGACAGACGGGGGGCTGGGCGGGCGAGACGCATTACATAGCCATAAAGGACGTCAGCTTGAACAACGATCTAGGCCCGACCCCTATGGCCGGGGCGACCGCGGCGCGCGGCTGGACGCAGATTCTCTTGCGCTACCGCGAGCCGAACTTGCTGCGCAGCATCCTCGAACTCGCCATCACCTTTGCGCCGCTGGCGGCGCTGTGGGTTCTGATGTGGCTGTCTTATTCCTTCGGGTTTTGGTGGCTGACGCTACTGCTGGCGGTGCCCGCCGCCGGCTTCCTGGTGCGGCTGTTCATGATTCAGCACGACTGCGGGCACGGCGCATTTTTCCGCCACAAGCTGGCCAACGACTGGACCGGCCGTGTGCTCGGCGTGCTGACCTTCACGCCCTATGACTTCTGGCGCAAAACGCATTCGGTTCATCACGCCACCTCGGGCAATCTCGAGCGCCGCGGCATGGGCGATATCGATACGCTGACGGTGAAAGAATATCTGGCGCTGTCACGTTGGGGCCGTCTCAAGTACCGGCTGTATCGCCATCCGGCGGTGATGTTCGGCGTTGGTCCGGCATATTTGTTCATCGTGCAGCATCGGTTGCCGGTCGGACTGATGCGCGCCGGCTTGTTGCCGTGGCTGTCGACGCAAGGCACCAATGCCGCGATCGCGATCATTGCCGGTGTGCTGATCTGGTTCATCGGCTTCGGCGCCTTCATGCTGGTGCATGTGCCGATCATTCTGCTGGCTGCGACCATGGGCGTCTGGCTGTTCTACGTACAGCATCAGTTCGAACATACGCAGTGGGCCGACAACAAGACCTGGGATTTGCACGAGGTCGCGCTGCACGGCAGTTCCTATTACGTGCTGCCGCCGCCGCTCGGCTGGTTCACGGCCAATATCGGCATTCATCATGTGCACCATCTGTGCAGCAAGATTCCCTATTACCGGCTGCCGCGCGTGCTGCGCGAATATCCCGAACTCGGCACCATCGGTCGGCTGACGCTGTGGGACAGCATCAAATGCGTCCGTCTCACGCTGTGGGACGAAGCGGCGCAGAAGCTGATTTCGTTCCGCGACATGCGGAAAATGCGCAACGCGCGGACGGTGTAATCAAGCCGTCATTCCCGGCGTGGGCGTTAGGCCGGAATGACTTACGACGCCGTCACGCCGCCATCGAGGTTGATGCTTTGTCCGGTAACGAAGCCTGACGCCTCGGACGCCAGGAACAGCACCGCGCCGACGAGATCTTCCGGCGTTTCCGCGCGCGCCACGCATTGCATGGCAATGATGCGTTCCTTCTGCTGCGGCGTCACGGTCTTGCGCTCGATCTCGGTGAAGGTCGCGCCCGGCAAGATGGCGTTGACGGTGATGTTGTCCGGCCCCAACTCGCGCGCCATCGATAGGCTCATGCCCATCAGCGCCGACTTCGTCGCGATGTAGTGCAGGTAATTCGGCCGCCCGAGCCGCACCGCGCCGGACGCGATGTTGATGATGCGGCCCCATTTGGCGCGCCGCATCGCCGGCAGCACGCCGCGGGCGCACAAAAACGGTCCGGTCAGATTGACCTTGAGCACCTGTTCCCATTCCTGCAGTGGAATCTGGTCGAACGGCCGCATCTGCAAAGTCGAGAAGATGCCGGCGTTATTGATCAGCGCGTCGATGCGACCGTCATATTCGTCCTCGACCACCTCGATCATCTCCTTGATCGAGGCCTCATCGGCGACATCGGTGGTTACTGCCAGCGCCCGCCCGCCGGCCTGCATGATCTCCGCGGCCACCGCGGCGGCCTTGCTCTCGTTCAACTCGGCGATGACAACCCGCGCGCCTGCGAAGGCGAAAGCCTTGGCGAAGACCCGGCCGATGCCTTGCCCGGCACCGGTGATGATGACGACGCGGTCCTTGAGACCGGGAAAAACAATGTTTTGCAGGTCGGGATTTGCGGTCATGCGGGCCTCGCTTTGTTGTCCGGGATTTGCCGACCTGGCGGGCGGCGGTCAAGGGTGCGGCTTTCAGTGCGTCGTTTGTTCGGGTGGACCTTGGGCCAACGAACCCGGTACATTGCGGCCAGGTTCAATGGGGCCGGAACGGCCCGGGGGAGGAAGATATGCGTAAAGCGTTGTTGGCCGCGAGTGCGGCCGTGTTGCTGGCCGCCGGTCCGGCCGCGGCACAGCAAAAAACCATCAAAATCGGCTTCGTTTCCACCTTCAGCGGTCCGACCGCGGTGATCGGCAACGACATGCGCAATTCGTTCGAATTGGCGCTCGATCACATGGGCCGCAAAATGGGCGGCATCCCGGTCGAGGTGATCTACGAAGACGACGGCCAGAAGCCGGACGTCGGCAAGCAAAAGACCGAAAAGCTGATCGAGTCCGACAAGGTCGATTTTATTGCCGGTTACATCTGGTCGAACGTGCTGCTCGCCTCGCTCAAGCCGATTGTCGATTCCAAGACCTTCCTGGTCATCGCCAATGCCGGTCCGTCGCAGATTGCCGGCGAACTTTGCTCGCCGACGGTGTTTTCAACCTCTTGGAACAACGACCAGACGCCGCAGGCGATGGGTCTCTACATGAACCAGAAGGGCGTGAAGTCGGTCTTCCTGATCGGCCCGAACTATGCCGCCGGCAAGGACATGCTGGCCGGCGTCGCCACGACCTTCAAAGGCCAGGTCGTCGGGCAGGAACTGACCACTTGGCCGTCGCAACTCGATTTCTCCGCCGAACTGGCCAAGGCGAAGGCCTCCGGCGCGGAAGCGGTGTTCGTGTTCTATCCGGGCGCTGCCGGCGTGCAGTTCCTCAACCAGTATGCGGCGGCGGGCCTCAAGGGCACCATTCCGCTCTACACGGCCTTCACGATCGACGAACTGTCGCTGCCGCTGCAGAAAGACAATGCCATCGGTGTGCCGGGCGCGCAGGAATGGGTCAACGACCTGCCGAACGACCAGAACAAGAAGTTCGTCGCCGACTACCGCAAGAAGTACACCGGGCTGCGCCCGACTTATTACGGTGCGCAGGCCTATGACGCGGCGCAGTTGATCAACTCGGCGGTCGTTGCCACCAAGGGCAAGCTCGACGACAAGGACACCGTGCAGAAGGCGATGGAAAAGGCGGACTTCAAGTCGATCCGCGGCGACTTCAAGTTCGGCAACAACCATGTGCCGATCCAGAACTTCTACCTGCAAGACGTGGTCAAGGACGCCGACGGTCAGCTCTCGCTCAAGACCGTCGCCACTATCGTCAAGGCCAACCAGGATCAGCACCACGACAAGTGCCCAATGAAGTGATCCGCGGCTTAAACCGGTGACGGCGGTGGCGCTTCATGCGCTGCCGCCGTTTTCTTGTTGGCCGTGCCTTGCACGCAAATTGCATGAATACTGCGCCATGAGTATCGCCGCGTCATGACTCTCTTCATCGAGCAATGCCTGAACGGTTTGCAATTCGGCCTGTTGCTGTTTTTGCTCGCCGCCGGGCTGACGCTGGTGTTCGGCATCATGGACCTGGTGAATCTGGCGCACGGTTCGCTCTACATGATCGGCGCTTATTTCGCCGCGACCTTCGCAGCCTGGACCGGCAGTTTCGTGCTCGGCGCTATTCTGGCTCTCCTCGCGACGCTCTTGGTCGGCATGGTGGTGGAAGTCGTCGTCATGCGCCGGATCTACGGCCGCGACCACCTCGATCATGTGCTGGCGACCTTCGGGCTCATCCTGTTTTTCGACGAGGCGGTGCGGCTGATCTGGGGCCCGGCCGGCTTGAGCCTGTCGCTACCGCCCTGGCTCAGCGCGCCGGTGCAGATTCTTCCCGGGGTGAACTATTCCGCCTACAGGCTGGCGGTGATCGTGGTCACGCTGGCCGTGGCCGGATTTCTCTACGTGCTGGTGATGCGCACCCGCATCGGCATGCTGATCCGCGCCGGCGCTTCGAATCGTGAAATGGTCGGTGCGCTTGGCGTCAACATCAAGCTGCTCTACACGCTGGTGTTCGGGCTCGGCGCCGCGTTGGCTGGACTTGCCGGATTGATGCAGGCGCCGATTTTAACCGTGCAGATCGGCATGGGTGAGAACATCGTCATTCTCGCTTTCGTCATTACCGTGATCGGCGGCATCGGCTCGATCCGGGGCGCTTTGGTGGCGGCCTTGCTGGTTGGCTTCATCGACACGCTGGGCCGCGCCTTCTTCCCGGACATCCTGCGTATGTTGCTGAGCAAGGAAGCGGCAGCCACCCTGGCGCCGGCGCTGTCATCGATGCTGATCTATCTGTTGATGGCGGTCGTGCTGGTGGTGAAGCCCGAAGGCCTGTTTTCGGCGGGCAACAAATGAGACCGGCGCTGAATTTCCGAACGATCGTCACGGTCGTCTTGATCGCGGCTCTGGTGCTGCTGCCGCTCTATACAGGGCTGTCGGGCAATCGCTTTTTGCTGACGCTGTTCACCCGCATCGTCATCATGGCGCTGGCGGCGGTTAGCCTCAATCTCATGCTCGGCTATGGCGGCATGATGAGTTTCGGCCACGCCGCTTATCTCGGCATCGGCGGCTATGCCGTCGGCATTCTGGCGCACGAGGGCGTTCTCAACGGTTTCGTGCAGTGGCCGGTGGCGCTTGCCGCATCGGCGCTGTTCGCGCTGGTGATCGGCGCGCTGTCGCTGCGCACGCGCGGCGTTTATTTCATCATGATCACCTTGGCCTTCGCGCAGATGACCTATTACACGTTTGCCGGCCTGGCGCGTTACGGCGGCGACGACGGCCTGACCATCTACAAGCGCAGCCAGTTCGTGGCGCCGATCGACCTGTCGAACAAGACACAGTTTTATTACATCTGCCTCGCGCTGCTGTTCGGTGCGATCTATCTGGTCTGGCGGCTGACCAACTCGCGCTTCGGCATGGCAATCCAGGGTGCGCGCTCTAACGACATCCGCATGCGTGCCATCGGCTTTCCGACTTATCGCTACCGGCTGGTGTGCTTCGTCATCGCCGGCACACTGTGCGGTCTCGCCGGCGCACTGCTCGCCAATCAGAACGATTTCGTCAGCCCATCGATCATGTATTGGACGCGCTCCGGCGACCTCATCATCATGGTGGTGCTCGGCGGCATGGCGACGCCGTTCGGCCCGGTGATCGGCGCGGTGGCGCTGCTGGTGTTGGAAGAGGCGCTGTCTGGCATCACCGAATATTGGCAGATCATTCTCGGTCCGCTGCTGCTGCTGGTGGTGCTGTTCGCGCGTGGCGGCATTGACGGGCTGCTGGCGCGCGCGGATTCGAAGGTGCGGTCATGAGCGGGCCCGCCATATTGCAGGTCGAAAACCTCGCCAAGCGCTTCGGCGGCATCGTCGCCACCGACGACCTGTCGCTCGAGATTGCCGCGGGCGAACTGCATGCCGTCATCGGGCCAAACGGCGCCGGCAAGACCACGTTGATCGCGCAACTCAGCGGCCAACTGACGCCGGATTCCGGCCGCATTCACTTTTCCGGTGCCGATATTACGACGCTGCCGATGTACAGACGCAGCCGGCTCGGGCTGGCGCGCTCGTTTCAGATCACGTCCCTGTTTCTCGACCTCAGTGTGCTCGATAACGTCGCGCTCGCCGTTCAAGCCCACGCCGGACACTCGTTTCGCTTCTGGCGCGACGCGCGCCGCGAACCCGCATTGCGCGATCCAGCCCGCGCGGTTTTGGTGCGCGCCGGCCTGAGCGAGCGTGCCGATCAACCTGCGTCGGCGCTCAGCCACGGCGAACATCGCCAGTTGGAACTGGCGATGGCGCTGGCGAGCGCGCCGCGCATGCTGCTGCTCGACGAACCGATGGCGGGCCTCGGGCCGGAAGAATCTTCGGCGATGGTGACAATGCTGCGCGCCCTGAAGGGCAAGGTCACGATCCTGCTGGTCGAGCACGACATGGAAGCGGTGTTTGCGCTCGCCGACCGTATCACCGTGCTCGTCTATGGCCGCGTGATTGCCTCCGGCACACCGGACGATATCCGCGCCAACGCCGCCGTGCGTGAGGCCTATCTCGGCGAAAGCGAGGGCGCGCATGTCTGACAGCGTCCTCACCGTCGACGGTATCGAGACCTGCTACGGCCTCAGCCAGGTGCTGTTCGGCCTGTCGCTGTCGATCAAGCCTGGCGAGATGGTAACGCTGATGGGTCGCAACGGCATGGGCAAGACCACGACCGTGCGCTCGATCATGGGGCTGACGCCGTCGCGCGCGGGGAGCATCCGCTTCCTCGGCCAGGAAATTCGCGGCCTGCCGCCGTATAAAGTGGCGCAACTCGGCATCGGCCTGGTGCCGGAAGGCCGCCAGATTTTTCCCAATCTCAGCGTGCGCGAGAACCTGCTGGCGACCGCGGTTGCGCGCGACGGCGGCTGGACGCTCACGCGCGTAAACGGCCTGTTTCCGCGGCTGGCCGAGCGCGCCGACAGCATGGGCAACCAACTGTCCGGCGGTGAGCAGCAGATGCTCGCGGTCGGCCGCGCGTTGATGACCAATCCGCGGCTGTTGGTTCTTGACGAAGCGACCGAAGGCCTGGCGCCGCTGATCCGCGCCGAGATCTGGCGCTGTCTGGCGCGGCTCAAGGAGAGCGGACTCGCCATTCTGGTGATCGACAAGAACGTCGACGCGCTGACCCGCGTCGCCGATCGGCACTTCCTGATCGAGCGGGGCCGCGTGGTGTGGACCGGCGCCTCCGCGGACCTCGTCGTGGCGCCGGATGTGCAGCACCGGTATCTGGGGGTCTAGATGAAATACTTCGGTCGTGCTCTGCAAATTGCATCTGTAGTTCTCGCCTTAGCGGCGGCAATGGTCGGCGCATCCGTGGCATTCGATGGAAGCACAGAACATATTTTTACTGCGGTTAGAGATCGCGGCGGCATGGATTTATTCGGAAGCGACTTCAATGCGTTGCTGCAGTCATTAATTAGTGATGGAAAGAAAAACGCTGTGGCCTCCATTTGCGCTGCTCTCGCAGCGCTGCTCCAAGGCATCGCTTTACTTCTGGAATGGAAAAATTCGCGCTAAATACTCAAGTGCTCTTACTCCGCCGGCGCAATGCTGGGCGGTGGCGACTTGCGGAAAATGAAGGTCGGGCTGGCGCCGCCGAGCTTGTGATGTAATCGGTCGAGCAGCAGGTAGATCACCGGCGTCGTGTAGAGCGTTAAAATCTGCGACACCAGCAAGCCGCCGATGATGGTGATGCCGAGTGGACGTCGCAATTCGGAGCCGGGCCCCGACGCGATCACCAGAGGCACCGCGCCAAGCAGCGCCGCTAGCGTCGTCATCAGAATCGGACGGAAGCGCTCCATGCAGGCTTCGTGGATCGCTTCTATCGGCGACAGGCCGCGTTTGCGTTGGCCTTCGAGCGCGAAGTCCACCATCATGATGCCGTTCTTCTTGACGATGCCGATCAAGAGAATAACGCCGATGAAAGCGATCACGGTGAGTTCGGTGCCAGACACGATCAGCGCCAGCAGCGCGCCGAGACCGGCCGATGGCAGCGTCGAGATGATGGTGAGCGGATGCGCCAGACTCTCATACAACACGCCAAGCACGATATAAACGGCAATCAACGCCGCCAGCAGCAACAGCGGCTGCGCGCTGGTCGCCTGCTTGAAAGCCTGGACGTCGCCGGAGAAGTCGGCGTGGATGATGTCGGGGATATGCATCTCGGCCACAGCCTGCGAGATCGCGGCGGTCGCGTCCTCGATGGTGACGCCCGGCGTCAGATTGTAGGTGATGGTGGTCGAGGGGAATTGACCCTGATGGTTCACCACCAGAGGCGCGATGCCGCGTTCGACCTTGGCGATCGCCGACAGCGGGACTTGCGACGAGCCGTTGCCGGGCACGTAGACCTGCGACAGATCGGTCGGATCGCGCTGATATTTGTCGTCGACCTCGAGGATGACGCGGTACTGATTGCGCGTGGTGTAGATCGTCGACACCTGCCGCTGCGAAAAGGCGTCGTTGAGCGCGTTGTCGATGTCCTGAATGCGCACGCCGAAGCGTGCCGCCGCGTTGCGGTCGATGACGAGGTTGGCCTGCAGGCCGCCTTGCTCGCGGTCGGTGGTGACGTCGGTCGCCTGCTGTACCAGCTTCACGCGGTCGACAACTTTCGGCACCCAGGCCTGCAATTGGTCGATATCGGAACTCCACAGCGTGAACTGATATTGCGCGTCGCTCTGGCGGCCGCCGACGCGCAGATCCTGCGCCGGGAACATGAAGACGCGCATGCCGGGGATGTTCGACAGCTTGGGGCGCAGGCGATTGATGATCTGCTGCGTGGAGAGGTTGCCGCGCTCGGCCAGCGGCTTCATGCTGATGAACAGCCGTCCGCGATTGACCGAGGCGCTGCCGCCGCTGCTGCCGACCGACGAGCCGAGGCCGGACACCGCCGGATCGGCCAGCACGATGTCCATCGCCTTGAGTTGCAGCGTCAGCATCGCTTCATACGAAATATCGGTCGAGGCCTGGGTGCCGCCGAAGACCAGCCCGGTGTCGTCCTGCGGGAAGTAACCTTTCGGCACTTTGACGAAGAGAAAGGCGGTGAGCGCCAGCGTGGCGACGAAGGTCATCATCGCCAGGCCGCGGTGTTCCAGCACGAAAGAGAGGGTGCGGTCGTAGAACCGGATCATGCGCGACAGCACACCTTCGACGCGGCGGTCGAGCCAGGTGGCGTTCGCGTGCGGCGGCTCTTTAACGAAATAGGCGCAGATCATTGGCGTCACCGACAGTGACATTACCGTCGACACGGCGATGGCGAAGCACAGGGTCACCGAGAATTCGCGGAATAGTCGGCCGACAATGCCACTCATGAAAAGGAGTGGAGTGAACGCCGCCACCAGCGACACCGAGATCGACACCACGGTGAAGCCGATCTGCTTGGCGCCGCGCAAGCTCGCGGCCATCGGCGAATAGCCCTTCTCCATGAAGCGGAACATGTTCTCGATCATGACGATGGCGTCGTCGACGACGAAGCCGATGCACACCGCGAGCGCCATCAGCGACAGATTGTCGATGGAAAATCCGGCCGCCCACATCGCCGCGCAGGTGCCGGCCAGCGACAGCGGCACGGTGATGCCGGCGGCGAGCGTCGCCGCCGTACGGCGCAGGAACAGGAACACCACCAGCATGACCAGTACCGCGGTGGCGGCGAGTGTGATCTGCATATCGTGCACGCTGGCGCGGATCGTCTGGGTGCGGTCGGTCAGCACCGAGATGTCGAGGCCAGCCGGAATCCACTGCCGCAGTTCCGGCAGCAGGTCGTAGATGCGATCGACGGTGTCGATTACATTGGCGTCGCCCTGCTTGGTGATGATCAGCAGCACCGACGGGTCGCGGTTGAACCAGCCGGCAGAACGGCTGTTGCGAACGCTCGGGCGAATGGATGCGACGGTCGACAGGCGGATGACGTTTCCGTTCACCGTCTTGACGACGATTGGATCGTAGTCGGCCGGTTCGCGCAATTGATCGTTGATGCCGATAGTCACCGCGCGTTTGGCGCCGTCAAACGTGCCGATTGGACCTTGCGCGTTGGAGTTGGCAATGGCCGTGCGCACGTCCTCCATGGCAAGGCCCATCGACGCCAGCCGCGCCGGATCGACGCGCACGCGGATCGCCGGCTGCTCGGAGCCTGCGACGGTGACGTCGGCGACGCCGTCGACCTGCGACAGCCGCTGCACGATAATGCTGTCGGCGGCGTCATAGATGTCGGCGGCCGGCATGGTCTTGGAAGTCAGCGCCAGGATCAGGATCGGCGCCGCCGCCGGATTGGCCTTACGAAAGGTCGGCAGCGTCGGCAAGTCGCCGGGCAGATCGGTCAGCGCTGCGTTGAGCGCCGCCTGCACGTCGCGCGCCGCGCCCTCGATATTGCGAGACAGGTCGAACTGCACCGAGATACGCGAAGACCCGGTTGAACTTGTCGAGGTCATCTCGGTAACGCCGGCG